>CAZPCC010000286.1:0-1848 GCA_964584905.1 uncultured Gemmatimonadaceae bacterium
GGGCTTCGTGGGACGGGGGACCGCAGGTGGCCGCCGTGCTCGAGGGATATGCGCAGTCCGACCGGCAGAACGACCCCGCTCAGCGCGGCCGAGGCTTCAGGCAGAGCGAGGCAGTCGTCGATCTTGGCGAAGCATACCTCACGGCGCAGGTTGGGCCGCTGACGGCACTGCTCGGCCGCGGCTGGGAAGCCTGGCTAGGCGGCGGCGGACGCGAGTCCATGATGCTCTCGGCGCACGGCCCGCCAATGGACCGGTTGTCGCTTCGCGCAAAATGGACGCGATTCGAGGCGCGGGGGATGTTCGCGACCGTGGATGATGTGGTGCTCACCGAATCCGATGGACTGGCGACGGGCACACCACCCCAGCGGGTGCATCGCTTTCTCGCGGCGCACGCTCTCACCGCCCGCATAACGCCGAGTTGGGAGGTGACGCTCGGCGAAACGGCGCTGCTGACGCGCAGGGGCGGAGGCGTCGATCTGGCCTTCGTGAATCCGGTGACCATCTACGTGGTCGCCGAGAATGACTCCAGCCATGCAGGTGGCGCGTCGGACGAGAACAACCTGACGGCGTTCGCGGCTACGCGATTCGTGCGCGGCGGGGCCGCCCTCGAAGCCGAGCTGGTCATCGACGACATTCAGATCGATGCCGCCGACCGGGAAAATCTTCCACACCAGCTCGCGTGGCGCCTGGCCAGCACTCTGGCAGTGCCAATGTCGCGTCCAGCCTCGGTCGGGGTGGAATACCGGCGCGTGGGCAGCTACACCTATCTGCGTGACTACTACGCCGCGGTCTACCAGCAGTACGATGCGCCCGTCGGATCGGAGCTGGGCCCGGATGCCGACATGTTTCGCGCATCGGGGGAGCTGTGGCCGAATTCGCGCATGCGCCTCACTGGCGGAGTGGCAAGATGGCGGCAGGGTGCGCAGCGCATCTTCGATCGCCCATCCGAAGGTGCCTTTGGTCACGCCGGCGAGCCCTTTCCATCGGTCACCGCGGAGCGACCCGCGCCGGTGCGCGCGTGGATAGCGCAGGGCGGGGTATCCGTACTCGACACGAGATTCACATTGCGTCTGCTCGGTGAGTTGGCGCGCCTGGAGAATGTCGATCATCAACCGTCGCTCACCACGACTTCGCTCCGAGCACATGTCACCGGGACGTATCGTTTTCGCTATCCGTAGCGCCGCGCTCGTTGCGACGCTCCTGCTGATGGCTGCGCCGCTGGCGCAGGCTCAGGAGGACTCCCTGCCCATAAACGTGGGCGTCGTGCGGCCCGGCGATGCTC
Organism: uncultured Gemmatimonadaceae bacterium; assembly: GCA_964584905.1. Lineage (GTDB taxonomy): Bacteria > Gemmatimonadota > Gemmatimonadetes > Gemmatimonadales > Gemmatimonadaceae > JALZIF01. The sequence continues at coordinate 1,283 of CAZPCC010000286.1, forward strand.
TGATGCTCGGAATCTTCGGCGAGCCTGAGCTGAGCGGTGAGTACCTGATCGACAGCCGCGGCATTGTGCAGATACCGGGGCTGGGAGATATCCACGTGGCGGGGCTGAGTCCTTACGCGGTGAAGGACAGGCTGCGCGAGCATCTCATCGCGCGCGGTAATCTGGAGCCTTCGCTTTCGGTGCAACTGCTGCTGCGTGTCGCCATCCTCGGCGAAGTGCGGCAGCCTGGACCGTTCTCGGTCGAGCCAGGCGCCAGCTTGCTCCAGCTGCTGTCGCGCGCGGGTGGGCCCACGGAAAGGGCGGACCTTACAAAGGCTCAGGTGGTTCGCGAGGGGCAGGCGGTGCGCGTCGATCTGCAAAGTGCGCTGTCGGGGAGCCCCACCGGCCGTTACGTACTCAACTCCAACGACGTGTTGTACATTCCACGCAAGGGCGGATTGACCCGCGAGACGTGGGGGATAATCCTCAGTTCGCTGTCGGTGGTGCTCACGCTGGCCAACTTCATTTCGCAGCGCTGATTGCCTGTGAGCGAATTTCTGGACGACGGACCAATCACGGGAAGCGGC
>CAZPCC010000287.1:0-1740 GCA_964584905.1 uncultured Gemmatimonadaceae bacterium
CGCGGTCACCGACTTGCCGCTCCCCGACTCGCCGACGAGCGCCACGATCTCGCCGGTGGAAACGTCGAGCGAGACATCGTCCATCGCCTTGAACGTTCCGTGGTCCACGCGGAACTCGACCGTCAGGTTCTCGATGGAGAGGAGCGGCGCCATCAGCAGCGGCGCGTCAGCGAAAGAGGCCGGGGCACGGCCTCCGCCCCGCCAGGCGAACGGCTGCCGCGGTCGCCGACTGTGAATCCACCGGCCGCAGCGAACACCCTTGCTCACCCTCCGTGCGGCAATTATTGATATCGATATCGATGGTAGACCCTGCCGGAGCAGAGTCAACAGATGCTGGACATTGCCGAGCCGCTTCTTGCGCCGCCGACCAAGCGCCGGACCGACAGCGTCTATCATGCGCTGAAGCGGGCGATCCTGCTGCGCGAGCGCCGGCCGGGCGACATGCTCCTGGAGCAGGAGCTGGCGCAGGACATGGGCTGCAGCCAGGGCACGGTTCGCGAAGCCTTGATGCGGCTCGAGCAGGACGGGCTGGTGACGCGCCGAGGCTATCGCGGCACTACCGTCTCCCAAACGAGCGCCGACGAGGCCGCGCTGCTCGCCGCCGTGCGCATCCGCATCGAGACGAGCGCCGCTGCGCGCGCGACGAACGCCGCGTCGACCGGCGATTTCGACGAGATGCACGCGATCGTGGCGGCGATGCGCGAGAGCGAAGCGGCGGACGACACCTACGCGCTGAGCGAGCTGGACCACAGCTTCCACGGGCTGGTCCTGCGCATGGCCGGTCTCGAAGGCGTGCAGCCGATCCTGACCCGCTGCATGCTGCACATGCACCGGCACACGGTCGGCAATCCCTTGCGACGGACTGAAAGGGGCAACGAGAACGCCGCCGACGCGCACGACGCTCTGCTGACGGCGCTGGAGACCCGCGATGCCGGGCGCGCCGAGGAAGCGGCACGCGAGCATATCGAAAGCGTCATCCGGCGCTGGTCGCCGGACATCTGGAAGATCATGACGGCAAGCTGAGAGATACGGCCAGCCGCCTCGCCGTCATAGTCTCAGCTATTGAATGGTGACGTCCCTTACTCCCGCAACGGTGCTTAGCGCGCGGTGCAAGCTCTTGGCGACCCGATCGAACGACCAGCCCGGAACCGGATATTCGCACGTTTTGTAGAGGCCCAAATCGAATCGCAAATTCCTGGCTCCCGTATCAGAAGCGTTGCCACCAAGCACCTTGACGTCAGTGCGCCAAAGAATGACGGTAGCGTCCTCTTTATTTGGACCGCTCTGGCCAATCCTTATCGCAAATTGCTCCTGGTCGGCGAACTCGCGGATACGCTCCAGGAACGCGTCAAGCGCCGATTTCTCCATAGCCGTCATTACGACACGCACGGGTAGCTGCCTCTCGCCGCACGTCTGCGCCGTCGCACTCTCGCAAAGCACGGCAATCAAGAGAATTGACAATGAAATTCGAAGTCTTAGCATCAATGCTCTCTTGCTGGTGATTTTTGCACCCCGCCCGGCAGACTGTGGAGTCGTTCACGAGCTATTCAACACCGCAGTCGCTTCGATCTCAACCTTTGCCGCGTCCTCCACCAAGCCACTGACCTCCACCAGCGTCATGGGCGGGAAGTGGCGGCCCATCACGTCGCGATAGGCTGCGCCGACCTCCTTGATGCGCGCCATGTATTCGCGCTTGTCGGTGACGAACCACGTGAGCCGCACGATATGCTCCGGCCGCGC
>CAZPCC010000288.1:0-10597 GCA_964584905.1 uncultured Gemmatimonadaceae bacterium
CCGACCGCTCGAGCGATGAGATCATCCGCCAGGTCCGATTTCTGAAGCCGAGTTGGAGTCTCCGCTCGCAGTTCGGCTATCAGAACATCATGTACATCGCCGCGGGACAGCTCGCCGCCGGCAAGCTGGACATGTCGTGGAGCGACGCGATGCATGCGCGGCTGCTGGAGCCGTTAGGGATGACCAGCTCCAGCACCTCCATTCGTGCGCTGGAGGGCAAGGAGAACGTGGCAACGCCGCATGCGTCGTTCGATGATTCGGTGGTCACGATTCCGTGGCGCAACATCGACAACGCCGGGCCCGCCGGTTCGATCAACTCGAGCGTGATGGACATGGCGAAGTGGGTGCGCTTCCAGCTCGACAGCGGAAAGGCCGGTGGCAAGACGCTCCTTTCCACCGGGAGCTTCGTCGAGACGCACACGCCGCACACGATAATCCGGCGCGAAGGCCCCGCGGCGGCGGCCAATCCGTATACGAACTTCGCGAGCTACGGGCTCGGCTGGTTTCTCGAGGACTATCGCGGCAAGCAGATCGTCCATCATGGCGGGAACATCGATGGGATGAGCGCCCTGGTCGGCATGATCCCGTCCGAGCGGCTTGGCATCGTCATCCTGACAAACATGAACGGAACGCCGCTCACCGCCATCGTCATGCGCACGGTGTTCGATCGGTACCTCGGGGCCGCCGGCAAGGACTGGAGCGCCGATCTCCGGAAGATCGTACTCGACGGGCAGAAGCGCGCGAAGGAGCTCGAGTCGAAGCGGGAGGCAGCGCGCATGACCGGCACGACGCCGTCGCTCTCATTGGACAAGTACGCGGGCACCTATCACGACAGCCTGTACGGGACCGCGACGGTGAAGATCGAGGAGGGTCATCTCGTGACGCGGATGGGGGGATTCGTCGGCGACCTGGAGCACTGGCATCACGACACCTTCCGGGCGACGGCGCGCGAGAAGACGTTAGGAAAGATGTTCTTCACCTTCGGGGTGAACGCAGTGGCGGAGGTCGACGGCTTTCACATCGATGGCGCGGATGGAATGTTACCGGAGGAGCGCCCCGATTTCCGCCGGAGCGCGCCCCCGGCAGATTCCACCCCGGGCATTGCAGTGGCGGAATCCGAGTTGCAGAAGCTGGCGGGAACCTATGAACTGCAGGGCCAGCCGCTCGTCGTCGCGATCGAAGTGATTGACGGCGCGCTCAAGGCCACGGTGCCTGGACAGCCGGTGTACACGCTGGTCGCGGAATCGCCGGTGCGGTTTCGCCTCACCGGTCCGCCGGACATGCCGGGGGGGTTCTTCATCGAATTCGGCAAGTCGGGCGACCGCGTGGTTTCGCTCACCCTGCATCAGCCGCAGCCACGGCCGACGCTCACGTTGATGCGTAAGGCGGACTAGAGCGGAACGCGACAATGCGTAACGCGCGAGCTACTTACGTCTCCTCTACCTGACGCCGCTCAATGGATATCGACGCCAATCTGAACCAGATCCTCGAGAAGATCGCCGGTTGGATAGACGGCTTTGTGCTGGCGCTGCCCAACCTGCTCGGGGCTACCGTTGTTGCGATCGCCTTTATATTGGCCTCGCGCATCGTACGCCGAGTGGTTCGTCGCGCGCTCGGCCGCGTCTCTTCGTACACGCAGGTGAACGAGCTGCTGGCGACGGTAGCCTCACTGGCGGTGCTGGTAACGGGTTTGTTCGTCGCTCTTGGGGTGGTCGGCCTGGACAAGACCGTCACGTCGCTTCTCGCCGGCGTGGGCATCATCGGGTTAGCGTTAGGATTTGCGTTTCAGAACATCGCGGCGAACTTCATTGCCGGCGTGCTGCTGCTGACCCGCCGTCCGTTCGGCGCCAACGACGTCATCAGCACCAGCGACTACATGGGGACGGTGCTGGGAATCAATCTGAGGGCAACGATCCTACGGACGTTCGAGGGTCAGCTCGTCACCATTCCTAATAGTTCGGTGCTCGAGAACCCGATCGTCAACTTTACCGCCACCGGTTATCGGCGCGTGGACATTCCGGTCGGCGTCTCCTATGGCGACGACCTGGAGCGGGCCAGGGACGTTGCTGTCGAGGCACTGGAGACGATCGACTACCGCGACAAATCCAGGCCGGTGGACCTGTTCTACGAAGGATTCGGCGACAGCTCGATCAATTTCACCGCGCGGTTCTGGATCGCGTTTGCTGTGCAGCCCGACTACATGCGGGCAAGAAGCGATGGCGTAATGCGCATCAAGGCGGCCTTCGATGCGAATGGCATTACGATACCGTTCCCCATTCGCACGCTGGACTTCGCCAAGGTGGGCGGCTCGACACTTGGCGAAGTGTTCCAGCAGTCCGGAATAGGAAACGGCGGTTCCAGAAATGCCGGCGCGCTCGGCCCTTGAGCCCCGACCCCCCCGGACCCCCGGACCCCCGACCCCCGACCCCCGACCCCCAATCCCCTCACATCGGCGGGATGCGGTATACCCTCACGACGCTCTCCATGAGCAGGGGAACAGCCAGCTGCATCCGCTGCGGGTCGAATCCGATCGCCGCCGGCGAGGCGACGCCGCCTAACACCTTGCGGATCGCGCTCCCGTCGAGCATGTAGATGCTCGAATCGGCCCAGCTGGTGATCAGCGCCCGGCCATCGGGGAGCGCGACAATGCCATCCCATTGACCGGCTCCGGATCCCACGCCGCGCGGCGCCGGGTCGCCAGGCGCCCAGGTGAACAGCGAGTCTCCCATGTACGAGCCGATGAGAAAGGCGTTGCGCCCGCTGTCCCACGCGATGCCGTTCGGCCCGTTCAGCGATGCGCTCTCCAGCACCTGGCTCGCCTGTGTTCCGCTCACGCGATAGATGCGCGATGGCTGCTGCTGCGCACCTTCCACACCGAACTCGAGCCCCGTATCGGTGAGGTACACCGCGCCGTCAGGTCCCTGCGCCAGATCGTTGAGCATTGTCGAGCCGCTTACCGTAACCGATCTGATAGGCGCCCCGGTGCGGGTATTGAACGCGCGCGCTACGCGGATGTCTGCCACCCACAAGGTGTCACCGATGAGTAGCAGCCCCTTCGGCGCGTTGAGTGTCACCCCGCCACGCCCGCCGGCGATGAACTGCAGCGAATCGATCCTGCCGTTGGGGCGCACTCGGCTTATGAAGCCGTTGTTGTCCTCCGCCGCCGGCGAGCCGTTGATGTTCGAGACGAACCATACATCCTGCTCACCGTCGTATCGCGCCGCTTCGGGCGTCGAGAATCCTGTGACGGTCGTGACCAACGCGATGGAGTCGCTATCTGCGACCGTCGTGGCGCTGGCAGCCGCGGTGTCGGCAGCCGCGGTGTCGGACTCATCACCCGTTCCGCCACACGCTCCAATGCCGATCCCCAGTACCGCCACGATCAGCGGACGCGCCCAACGCCGAGTATATAGCATGTGAGTTCCTCGTGGTCTGTGGTGAATGAGCACGCTCACGCGAGCGGCGACGCACGTGGCCGCTCGAACTGATCGAATTTCCCTGATCGCGACCTCTACGTCCAGCCGAATTGGAATGCCAACTGCCCCCTTCCCGCATCTCGCCGCTCGCGCCGCCCTGTGGGCGGTGTTCGAACTGGCGGCCCTCCCGCTTCCGGCCCAGCCCCGCCCGATAGCCGGGCTCGACAGCTATGTCGCGCAGGCGGTAAAGGCGTGGGACATTCCCGGGCTTTCGGTGGCTGTCGTACACCGCGACTCGGTGGTGTTCGCCAAGGGATACGGCGTGCGCGAGCTCGGCAAGCCCGGCGCCGTGGACGCAAACACGCTGTTTGCCGTGGGCTCGACGACCAAGGCGATGACTGTTGCAGCGTTAGGAATGCTCGTCGATTCCGGTAGAATCGCCTGGGATGATCCGGTCGTGCGCCATCTTCCGCGTTTTCAACTGATCGATCCCGCGGTCACCACGACGACGACCATCCGGGACATGCTGACGCACCGCACCGGGCTCGGCACCGTGGACATGATCTGGTACGCGGCGGGCGGAACGGTCGATGACGTGGTAGGGCGGCTCCGGTATCAGCCACTCGCGTCGACACCCCGCTCGCGATATGCCTATCAGAACGCCATGTATGCCACCGCGGGTGCGCTCCTCGCCAAAGTGTCCGGAGTACCCTGGGACCGGTTTCTGCGCGAGCGCCTGTTCTTACCGCTCGGCATGGGTGGCGCACGAACCTCGGTGGTGGGACTGGACACGGCGCGCAACGTTGCCACGCCGCACGACATGATCGGCGACGTCCTGCGTCCCATCGCACACCGCAACCTCGATAACATTGCTCCCGCCGGCGCGGTGTACGCCGGCGCCCGCGAAATGGCCCACTGGATGCGGTTCATGCTGGACAGCGGACGAGCAAACGGCCGCCGACTGCTCGGCGAGTCAGTATGGCGGGAGATGCTCACTCCGCAGTTCCTGGTACCCTCTCTGTCGTACTATCCCACCGCCCGCCTGACCAGTCCCCATTTCACCGCGTACGGACTCGGCTGGTTTCTGCAGGACTACCGCGGCGAGTTCGTGGCGATGCACACCGGCAGCATCGATGGCATGGTCGCGATCGTCGGACTGCTCCCGGCGCACGACGTAGGAGTGGTGGTGCTGGCGAACCGCGACCATGCCGAGCTGCGCCACGCCATCATGTGGCGCGTATTCGATGCCTATCTCGGCGTCCCGGAACGGGATTGGAGCTCCGAGATGCGCGCGATGTACGATTCGATGGCGGCACTGTCTCGCACCCGATCCGCTGTGCGGGAGAACGAGCGGATAACGGGCACCACACCATCGCTCGCGCTCGACAAGTACGCCGGCAACTACGCCGACTCGTTGTATGGAACGCTCGGCGTGCAGCGGGAGGGCGCGGGACTAATGATCGACTTCGGTCCGGGGCGAATGGCCGAACTGGAGCATTGGCACCACGACACGTTCCGCGCCACCTGGCGCGATCCGGCGCTCGGCCGCTCCTTCGTGACCTTCGATCTGAATCACGACGGGACGGTGCGGGCGGTACGAATCGACCGGTATGGAGAAATGGCCCGGGTCAGGTAGCGGCGTGTAGATGAGAAATGCGAAGTGCGAAATCCGTGACGTTTGCTGGCGACGGTCACACGCCCTCTAGGGCCGCGGCAGTTTCTCCCGGGCGGTCGCGATGAGTATCACCGCCGTGGCGACGAGTGCGCCGCCGAGCAGGATCGCGCGGGAGGCCGGCTGATCCAGCAGTAGCACGCCGAGGATCGTGACGAAGAATGGCTCGCCGGTGGATACGATCGCCGTGCGTACGGGACCGAGCAGAGCGAGCCCCCGCAGAAACAGGATGAATGCGGCCGCGGTGGATACGATCGCCATGCCGACAATGCCGATCCACGCGTCGGTCGTCGAGATCGTCGTAAGGCGCCCGCTCAACATGCCGCCCCCCAGGAAAGTCAGTCCCGCGCCCAGCGACACGTACATCGACGCGATGACCGGTCCGACGTTGCGCTGCAGTGAGCCAATGACGGGGATGTACACGGCATATGTGAGCGCGGCGGCCAGTGTAAGTAGAATACCGGCTGGATGCAGGGCTCCGGCCCATGGCGAGCCGACCAGCGCCCAGATTCCACATAACGCCAGGATCAGTGCCACGATCCGAATCGGTGTGAGCGGCTCGGTACGGCGCACGGCGGCGATCACCGCCACCCATGCCGGGAAGGTGTAGAACAGGAAGACCATCGTCGCTGCCGGCAGATAGGCCAGGGCGGAGAGCGCGAGCCAGGCAATGGCGGCCTGGCCCATCCCGCCGAGCAGCACCATTCGCCAGAGCTCTCCGCGCTCTACTCTCAACCGCGCCGCGGCACCGGCAATGGCCAGCAGCGCGACGGCGCCGAGGAGATAACGGCCGGCGAGTGCGGTCTCCAGCGACGCTCCGCCCCGCTCGGTCGCAATGATTGTGAAGATCGGAAGTGCGCTGAAGCAGGCGGCCGCTCCGAGCACTTCGAGAGCGCCGAACAGCGTGCGTCGTGGAACGGGCGAGGCGCCGGGCGACGGTTCGTACGGTGCCGCCGCGGCGCTGCCTAACTCGGACATGGAACGGGGCTCGGAGAGGGTGCACGCGACCCAGGGCCGGGGCAAATCTAGCGGTTATCCTCCCGATCGAGGCTGCTCGCCGTGTTCCGGCGCCGTGCTGACCTCTTCCGCCCTCACCCTTCCACCTCTACCTTTCCGGCGGAACGATCAAGGCTCTCCAACACAGTCCCATGTCCTCTCGCAAGCGCAATCTCGGTCTGGTCGGCGCGCTCTGGTTGGCGGCGTTGGCGCTGGGCGTCACGCTGTTCATCCTGTACAACGACACACGCCTGTCGCATGTACAGCACGGCTTCCCCCACATGCCGCTCTACGGCGCCATGACCTGGTGGTTTTTCCTGATCACGCCTCTGATCGGATGGACGTGGGGCTATTTCAACGACCTCAAGGACGACGGTGTCAAGCGCGACGAGGAGCGGGAGTAGCACCGTCGGGAATTGGAAATCGGGAATCGGGAATCGGGTACCCGAGATCCGATTCCCATTCCCGATTCCCGATGGTCGCGCATGGTGAAGCCTTACTGGCTGGGTGCCGCGGTTCTCCTCTGCCTGGCTCCCATTGCGGGTGCGCAGCCCGCCATGGTCGTACTCGTCAGGCATGCCGAAAAGGCTTCCAGTCCCGGTCCCGATCCAGAGCTCAGCGAAGCCGGGCTGGCACGCGCCGCGGCGTTGGCGTCCGCACTTAGCGATGCGAGCGTCTCCTCGATCATCACCACGCAGTTTCGGCGCACGCGCGCTACGGCGGCGCCTTTGGCGGAAAAGCTTGGCCTGACGCCAATTACCGTGGCTGCCGACGCTGGACTAGCCGCCCATGCTCAGGCGACGGCAAACGCCGTTCGCGCGCGTCCGGCCGGAGAAGTGGTCCTGGTGGTGGGGCACAGCAACACGATCCCGGCGATCCTCCGCGCACTTGGAGGTCCTGACTTCCCGGAGCTGTGTGAAAGCGAGTACGACAAACTCTTCATTGTGCAGCTCGATTCGGCGCGTCCGGCTCGGCTGTTTCGTACTCGCTACGGCGCCCCGGATGATCCGAACGCGCCGTCCTGCGTACAGTCGATGCGGCAACCTTAGCGTCGCGTCGCACCTTTCCCGACGACTCTGAACGGCACCCCGGCGAACCGGGGTGTTTTTTTTGGGCCGGCGGTTGGTGGCGGACTGTGAAACCCGGTTGAGACTGCCTACGTAACAATTTTGGAGTTGATGCAAGTGCCTACTTGCTTTCCCGGCCAGAGCACCTAATCTCCGCAGCCATGGATATCAAGGAAAAATTGCTGGCGTCAGCCGCCCGGGTCTTTGCCGAGGCAGGGTACCGCGGTGCCACCACACGAAGGATCGCCCAGGAAGCGGGGGTGAACGAGATCACCCTGTTCCGGCACTTCGGATGCAAGGACACGCTCCTCGCCGAAGCGGTTCGTCTGCACGGTGCCCCCGCGCTCGACATGATCGCGCTGCCGGAGCGCGCTGGCGATCCGTTTGCCGAGCTCCTGGAGTGGGGTAACGCTCAGCACACGTTCCTGCTCGAGCGGCGGTCGCTGATCCGCACCTGCATGGGCGAATTGGAGGAGCGTCCTGCCGTCGGCCATCCCGCGCAGGAGTATCCGCACGGCACGGCGGCGGAACTGGCTGCGTATCTCACCCGTTTGCGCAATGACGGGTTGACCACGCTGCCGTTCGATCCTGGCGCGTCTGCATGGATGCTGCTCGCGGCGATCTACGGCGACGCAATGTGGCGCGGAATTCTGCATGAGTTGTACGGCGATACGGCGGAGCAGGCGATCGTCGAGTACGTGCGCCTAACACTTTCCAGTATCGGCATCACGGGCGCGGCGGGTGAAGGTCACGAAACAACGGCTCCCCGGGCGCGTACGGCATAGCGCTCCAACAAGCTCACACACCCGAGACAGTTCGTCGTATCATGCACCTCTACTGGAATCGTACGTTTATCGTCGCGCTCGGTCTGTTGCTGAGCGCCGTTGCGACACCGTCCGTGCGCGCGCAGGAGAATGCCAGAACGATGTCGCTCGACGACGCCATCGCCATGGCGGAGCGGGGCAGCGAGTCGGTCGGCATTGCGCTCGCAGGTCTAACACGGTCGCGGGGTGAGATTCGGCGCGCTCGCAGCGAGCTTTTCCCTCAGCTGTCCGGAACGGCGTCGTACACCCGTGCGCTCGCTTCGGAATTCGAAGGGATATCGCTAGGCCCCCCGGACACGCGTCCGGTGTGCCAGGCATTTCAGCCCCCATCAGCCGGCCTGACGCCGGCCGAGCGGCTCGATACGCTCGAGGCGGCGGTTGCTCTCGCCACGGACTGCCAGCCTGACGGCGGCGGCTTCGATTTCAGTGAGCTGCCTTTCGGACGCGAGAACACAGTGCGGTTAGGCCTCAATGCCACGCAGACTCTCTTCAGCGGCGGCCGGGTAGTCGCACAGTCGCGTGCCGCGGCGGCCGGGCGCCGCACGGCGGAGATCGCACTCGCTTCAGCGCGCGCGCAGCTCGTTCTCGACGTGACGCAGGCGTACTACGATGCGGTGCTGAGCGAGCGTCTGCTCGAGATCGCCAACGCGACGCTGGTGCAGGCCGAAACGACGCTGACGCAAACCCGCCTGGCGCTGCAGGTCGGTACCCAGCCCGAGTTCGATGCGCTCCGCGCGCAGGTGACCCGCGACAATCAGCTGCCGATCGTTGTCAGGCGGCGGACGGATCGCGAGCTCGCGCTGATGCGATTCAAGCAACTGGTCGACGTCCCGCTCGAGCAACCGGTGCGGCTCACCACCACTCTCGGCGATACGTTGGACGCTCCGCCGGTCCGGGTCGCCGGCGTGGAGATCGGTCCGGCCGACACGGCCGCGGCGGATCGGGCACCGGTTCGACAGGCAGCAGAAGCGGTCGAGGTGCAGGAAAATCTCCTGCGCATTGCCGAATCGCAGCGGTTGCCGGCGGTCAGTCTGAGTTCCCAGTACGGCCGGGTTGCGTATCCGGAAACGGGACTGCCCGGGTGGAGCGACTTCCGGGCCAACTGGAACGTGGGCGTGAGCCTCGCCCTTCCCATTTTCACCGGCGGTCGAATCAGTGGCGACGTTCTGGTTGCCGAGGCCGATCTCGCCGAGCAGCGCTTGCGCCTCGAGCAGGTAGAGGAGTTCGCGCAACTCGACACCCGCAGCGCGCTGGCGGAGCTGGAAGCGGCTGAGGCGCAATGGCAGGCAAGTACGGGAACGATCGAACAGGCCAGTCGCGCCTATCAGATAGCGGAGGTGCGGTACCGCGAAGGAATCTCCACACAGACCGAGCTGTCCGATTCGCGAATTCTGCTCCAGCAGGCACAGGCGAACCGGGCGATGGCTGCGCGCGACCGGGCGATAGCGCGCGTGCGCGTCGCGCTTCTGCGCGATCTGCCGCTCGGTGCGGGCGCGCAGGCAGGGACGGCTGGCGTCCAGCCGGGCGGCGCCCCCAGCGGATCGGAAGGTCAATCACAGCAGCGGCCGCGTCAGGCGACGGCGGCAGCGGAAACCCAGGCAAGCTTCGGAGCGGGCGTACCATGACAGCAGGAACTCGAATCAGGCGGCGCCTGTCCCGGCGCGGAGCCATAACGGTGATCATCGCGCTGGCGGGGGCCAGCGCCTGCCAGCAGAACACCGATGCCATGGCAGCCGAGGGCGGGGTTGTGGAACCGATGCTCATCGGTGTTGAGAATGTCGCGGTGGCGGAGAGCACCACTTTGTCGAGCGGCCCGGCCATCTCCGGCTCGCTCGAACCGGACTGGTCCGCGACTGTACGTGCCGAGGTGTCGGGACCGATCGTGCGAACGTACGCCGAACGCGGCGATCGTGTCGCGAGCGGCGCCCTGCTCGCGCGCATCGACGATCGCGCGATCCGCGATGTGTATCTCTCGGCGCGCGCGGCCGTACGCACGGCCGAATCGGCGGCGCAGCAGGCTCGGCGTGATCTGACGCGCACCGAGACGCTCGTAAGGGCGGGCGCCGTGGCGCAGCAGGCCGAGGAGCAGCAGCGCGTATCCGTCCAGAGCAGCGAGGGCGCGCTAGCCGATGCGCAGGCGCGGCTCGCATCCGCGGAGAAGCAGTTGCGCGCCACCGAGGTGCGGGCGCCTGACAAGGGGGTCGTCAGCGACAGGGCGGTGCAGGCCGGCGACGTAGTGCAGCCGGGTGGTGCTCTGTTCACGGTGGTCGATCCGTCTCGAATGAAGATGGAGGCGGCGGTGCCGGCACAGGAGCTGGGCGAGGTACGTGTTGGCGCCCCGGTGGAATTCAGCGTCAGCGGCTATCCGGGCCGGGTGTTCACCGGGCGCGTCGCTCGTATCAGTCCGGTCGCGGATCCGACCACCGGACAGGTTGAGATCACGATCGAGCTGCCAAATACCGCCGGGCAGTTGGTAGGCGGGCTGTTCGCCGAGGGGCGCGTCTCCAGCCAGACGCGCACCGGGATCGTGATTCCCGAGAGCGCACTCGACGTGCGCGGACTGCGCCCCGTCGTGCGCGTGCTCGACAAGGGTGCCGTCGCGCGGGTGGAAGTGGAGATCGG
>CAZPCC010000289.1:0-10625 GCA_964584905.1 uncultured Gemmatimonadaceae bacterium
GGCGGCCAGGTCGAGGATTTCCTGGCTGGAGAGGGCGCGCAACTCGGCGATCGAGTTCGCGCCGGTGCTGGTCATGAAGCGGACGCCGTTCTGCTCGCCCGTGGCGAGCGGCACCGGCGCGAGGGTCGGCGGAATCTGCGCCCCACTCTCGCCGATGGCGCCCGCGATCAACTCGCGCGAGAGGGGCGACGCCATCTGGGCGCTCACCGAGATCGAGCCCGCCGACTCGCCCGCGATGGTGACGCGCGCGGGATCCCCGCCGAACGCGGCGATGTTCTCCCTCACCCAGCGCAGCGCCGCCGCCTGGTCCAGCAGGCCGTAGTTGCCCGAGGCCCCGTGCGGCGACTCGCGGGTCAGCTCGGGGTGCGCCAGAAAGCCGAAGGCGCCGAGGCGGTAGTTGACCGTCAGCGAGACGATGCCTTTGCGCGCCATGCTCTCGCCGTCGTAGCGTGGCTCCGAGCCGTCACCCGCCACGAAGCCGCCGCCGTAGAGGTAGACCAGCACCGGCAGGCGCGCCTCGGCCGAGGTGGCGGGCGTCCACACGTTCAGGTAGAGGCAGTCCTCGCTCACCCCGCTGGAGCGGAAGCCCATGTCGCCGAAGATCGCATGCTGCATGCAGCGCGGACCAAACTGCCGCGCCCGCCGCACCCCCGTCCAGGCGGCAACGGGCTGCGGCTCGCGCCAGCGTAGCTCGTCCACCGGCGGGGCAGCGTACGGGATCCCCCGGAAGTTTCGGATCCCGCTCGCGGCCGTCGTCCCCTCCACCAGCCCGCTCGCCGTCCGTACGGGCGCGGCGCCCTGGGCGGCGGCCGGCAGCGCGATCGCGGCGAGGATCACCGCGCCGAGCCCTATGCTACGTTTTCTCGCCATCATTTGCATCGTCCCTTTCGTTTCCGGGTTCAGGCCCCTGCGTCGAAGCCTACCCCTCTTCGCCCGTGCCTGGCAGGAGCTGGCTCGCCGATCCTCGCTGGAGCTTCAGTAGAGGAAGGTGTAGTTGAGCTTAATCAGGAAGACGTCGTCGGGGATGAGTTCCCACATCTCCGCGATCTGCTGGTTGATCCGCCGGTCATAGGGTGACGGTCGCGCCGTCAGACTCACCGCCGCGTTAGGATTGGTCACCTGGAGCCCGATGAAGCGCAGGCGATAGCGGCCTCCCACCCGGAGCACTCAGGGCGTGGTTGACGTGATCGGCGTGGTCGCTCGGGGCGATGCGACCGTGCCTAGCGGCCGATGTGCCAGTACGTGCCGTTGGAAGTGGCAAAGGAAGAGCCAGTTTCGGGCGCGTTCCGTCGTCCAGCTCATGGACATGGTCGACGCCGGCGGCATGCGCTCGGTCACCACCATGCGTCCGGAGCAGCTGTCGCGCGGCGCTCATGATATCCTCCGGCTGCGAATCGTATGTACGAGGTCTGATCGCCGCAAGGAGAATTGTCTGACGTCATCGTTCGAGGGCCAGCACCGGCGTTGCGGTGACGCAGCCGACGACAGGCGCGACCCTCAGTCCCATTAAGATGCTACCAGCTGGACGGACGACACGGGTGGCCTGCAGGGCAGCGGTGAGGGAGCGCAGTTCCGTGCGCCGTTGGGTATCGCCGTCATCGGTGGGTGGCAGGTCATTGCAGGCCAGGGGACCACACATTCTATTGGGAGGTCGCTCCCTAACAGGTTTGCACGCCACATGTCTGTATAGGGGGGCCATCCCCCCGGGGACGCTGATACGCGGGCCCAGCAGAGGATTCAATCGGATAACCCCAGCGTGGGGCTAGTCATGAGAAAGACGTTCTATATGTCTGCGTTGGTCGCTAGCGGTCTCGTCTCCTGTCGTGACGCTACAGGTTTGCCTGCGATCGCGCCTGCTACTTCAGAGCAGCTAGCGGTTTCGGTCCACGAGCGCACACCGAATTGGCGCGAGCCGATACCCACCGTCCGCATCTCAGGCGGCACGGGCAGCGTCACCATCGAAGTAACTCGACCTGGCATGTGTGCGACAATTGTTGGCGCGGGGCTCAGTCGCGCGCCCGGAGACTTGGCAGTGGTCGCTCGAGTGTCATCCAACCCGGCCGCCCTATGCGGACCGATACTGACGCACGTCGTCGACTACAAGGGCACGATCACGATGCTCTCGGCAGGCGTTTATCGCGTCCGTGTTTTCGATGCAGGGTGGCCGAACGATCCGCGGCTGATTGGTTCAGCCACGGTATCCGTCAGAGCTCCCGCTCCCTAACGTGGCATTGGCGCCACGGGCAGGCCCCCGCACGGGTCATGAGCCTACCCGGCGACTCGGAGAGCAAAGAGCACTCGCCGCTCTCGAGTGCACTGAGCGAATCCGGGGAAGCCTTCGCGCGGTAGCGCCGCATGATACTGCGTAAGGCAGACCTGGATTCAATCGCCCGCGGCGAGATGTCCGTGGCGTTCCGCCGGTGGCGGCGGCCCACCGTTCGGTCCGGCGGCACTCTGTTAACCGCGGCTGGTCAACTTCAGATCGGCGAGGTCACCGTAGTCGAAATGGGCGCCATCACGCCCAAGGACGCTCGTCGTGCCGGTTACGAATCAAAGGAAGCGCTGCTCGTCGATCTCAGCCGTCGCACGGAAGGCCGTATCTTCAGGATCGAACTTCGTGGGCTCACGGCGGACCCACGGGTCGAGCTTCGCAGTGCACCGCTGGATGAGAATCAATCTTCGGCGGTGCGAGCCCGACTGGCGCGACTCGATGCAGCCTCGACAGACGGACCTTGGACACTAAGAACGCTACAGGTGATTCGAGATCATCCGGGGCTACGCGCGGGTGATCTGTGCCGTCTCGTTGATCAGGAACGTGATCGATTCAAGCCTAACGTACGAAAGCTCAAGAATATTGGTCTGACTGAAAGCCTGGAAGTCGGTTACCGTCTCTCGCCACGAGGTCAAGCCTATCTGGACTACGCACTTTCAGACCCCGAAGTTTGAAAGGGTGAGTGGAGTTGTGCGTCGGTGCGCAATAGGCAGGCGCGGGCCGGCGCACCGCCACTGAGCGCAGACTCACTGATCACGCCGCCGGTCGCTCCAGTCGCTCCGCCGAATCGGCTGGCGACGCCACGCGCCGGCCGTTTGACGAGCCGCCTCCCCCGGACCGGACCGATACTATCAACGCCACCGCGCCAACGATGATCGCCGCGGCGATGATCGTCCGTGACGATATCGGTTCGCTGAGCACGAGCCAGCCGAGGAAAACGGCGACGATCGGATTCACGTATGCATAGGTCGCTACTTTCGCCGGCTGCGCCACGCCCAGCAGCCACATGTAGGCAGTGAAGCCTATCAAGGATCCGAAGAGGATCAGATAGGCAATCGCAAGCCACGATGCTCGGGATATGGCACCGACGTCGAGCACCCGCCATTCGCCGGCGACCGTTCCCGCCACGAACAGCAGCGCCCCGCCGGCCAGCATCTGCATGGCCATCCCCTGGGCCGACGATGCCGGAAGCCGCGCCTGCCGGGAGTAGAGCGAGCCCGCCGCCCAGCATATCGAGCCTCCCATCAGCACGAGGGCACCTAACAGATCGATCCGCGCGCCGCCCGCCAGCGATGCCGGTCCGACAAGCACGCCCACACCGACCAGGCCGATCGCCAATCCCACCAGCACCCACTTCCCCGGCCGCGGCCCCCCGGGACGTGCCCAATCGAGCATGACGAGCCACACAGGCAGCGTCGCGACCAGCAGTGCGGCGATCCCGGACGGCACACGCTGCTCCGCCCACACGACCGCGCCGTTTCCGCCGAGCAGCAACAGTCCACCGACCACCGCCGCTCCCGCCCAGTTGGCGCGGGTCGGGCGCGGTGCTCCGCGCAGCCGCATCCACCCGTACAACAGAGCTCCGGCAATCACGAAACGCGCGCCCGCCATCAGAAACGGTGGTGCCGTCTGAATGGCGATAGCTATGCCTAGATAGGTGGATCCCCAAATGATGTATATCGCCGCGAAGGCGGCGACGATCTTCGCGCGCGACGGCGGCGCACCACCAACCGACGCAGCGGTCCGAGGTACGGTACCCGGCTCAGGACGCATCGCCAACTCCGCCTAGCGGCAGCGTCGCCGTCTCCTTGATGGTTTCGAGCACGATCGTAGTCTGCGTAGCGCGCACGGCCGGAATGCGCGTCGTCTCGTCTTCCCCCACGCTCTCATCGCTGCGGACGAAGATGAACGCCAGAAGTTTAATCGGTCAAGTGTCCGGTATCCCCGGCAGGCGGCCCGCTGCTCGTCCCGCGTCCCGCGCCCCGCGTCGCGCGTCCCGCGACCTCATCTCCACCGAAAGATCCGCAGCGCGATCGGGAACGTCACCGCCAGCCACGCTGCCAGAATGCCGAGCTCCGGGGCCACCGCGCGCCATCCGGCGCCTTCGAGCATCGTGAGGCGAAGCGCGTCGTTCGCTGCGGTGAGAGGCAGCGCCTGGATCACCGGCTGAATCGCGTCCGGGAAGTTGGCAGCCGAGAAAAAGACGCCTGACGCCACCCACATCGGGAGCATGACGAGGTTCATCAGGCCCGACGCGCCTTCGATGGTTCGCGGCCGGGCGGCCACGAGGAGTCCGATGCCGCCGAAGGCGAATCCGGTGAGAAGCGCTACCACCGCGAGCTGCGTGAGCGATCCCCGCACCGGTACTCCGAAGACCATCGCGCCGAAGGCGACCAGCACCGTGACTTCCACCACCAGCAGCAGCAGCCTCCATGTAACGAAGCTGGCGAGGTACTGCGCTCGGGACATCGGCGTGGCGATCAACCGCTTCAGCAGCTTGCGGCGTCTGGCGTCGACTATGGTGAAGCCGATACCCCAAATCGAAGTTCCCATGATCGTCATCCCGAGTAGCCCCGGCACCACGAAGTCGATGTAGCGCCACCCACGCTCGCTCACGTGCCGGTCACTCAACGTGACCGGATCCCGCCTCCCGGCGTGGCGCTGGAGCGCATCATCGGCGATGAGCCGAGCCGTTACCGACTCCGGTCGCTCCGGATCGTACATCATCTCCATTCCATTGACGCCCGGCCTGACGACGAGCACGGTACGCCCCTGGCGGAGCGCGTTCGATGCCGCACCGCTGTCCATCATCGATACGGTCAGACGCGGACTCGCCGCCAGCGCCGCCGCGGCGACTGAATCGGCCGAATCGGCCGTCTCTGCCACGACCACGCTGAACTGCTCGGCTGGCCGGTTTCTGAACGCGAGCCCGAGTCCACCCGCCAGCAGGATGGGAAACACGAGCGTCCAGAAAACGGCCTCGGGCTCACGCAGATATTCTCGAAGCCTGACGAGCGTGAGCTCGACCATCGGATGCGAGTGGTCAGCCATCGCGCAAGTGCCTTCCGGTGAGCGAGACAAAAACGTCCTCGAGCGTCGCGGAATGCGTACGCATTTCGCTCAAGTCGGCTCCGCTTCGTGCGACCTCGGCGAGCACTCCCGGAATCACGGTGTGCGGGGCGCGCGCCTTGACGCGCCACTGTCCGCGCTCGTCCGACACCTCCTCGACACCCGGGAGTGCGGCGAGAACGTCGCGGTCGAGTGGCATGCCTCCCTGCACAGCGAATTCCACCACATGCTCCGCGCCGAGCGACGCGATCAGCGCGCGCGGAGTATCGAGGGCGATCACGCGGCCATGATCGACCACCGCGACCCGATCGCACAGCCGTTCAGCTTCGTCCATGTAGTGCGTGGTGAGCATCACGGTGCGGCCGCCGCGCCGCAGCGAATCGATGAGCGCCCACAGCTGGCGCCTCGACTGCGGGTCGAGTCCGGTCGTCGGCTCATCGAGGAACAGGAGCTCGGGATCGCCGACCAGTGCGCAAGCGACCGCCAGGCGCTGCCGCTGACCGCCCGAGAGCGTGCCGATGCGTGCACTGGCCTTTTCCTCCAGCTCCACGAGTGAGATCACGTCGGCCACGTCGCGCCCGCGCGCTCCGTAGAACGAGCGGAACAGCCGTAATGTCTCTCCAACGGTGAGCTTCTCGGCGAGCTGGGTCTCCTGCAATGCGATCCCCAGTCTGGGCCGCAACTCAGCCGCATCGCCGCGCCACCGCATGCCGAGCACCACGACTTCTCCATCGTCAGGCTCGAGTAGCCCCTCGCAGATCTCGATAGTCGTCGTCTTGCCCGCGCCGTTAGGGCCGAGCAGCCCGAAGCATTCACCGGCATTGACTTCCAGATCCAGTCCGTCCACGGCGACGACGCTGCCGTAGTTCTTGCGCAACCCGCGTACGAGGAGCGCCGCGGCAGCGTCAGGCATCCGCGGACCCTCCAGATCGTTGGAGGGAGGTATGTGAGGCGACACTGTCCATTGCTGTCATCGATTGCCTAACAAAGATCGCTGCGCTTTACCGCGGAGGGCGCGGAGGTGTGTGTGAGTTCGCGCAGGGTATGCGGGGACCGATACAGGGTGCCGAAATCAAAGTTCCTCCACACGGGTCTGCGACCTCTGCGGTCAAGAAGGTGGCTCCTCGCTATTCCGAGCGGACTGCGGGGTCGGCATGATACGGAAGCTCGCGTCGCTGAGGCGCTCGTAGGCGAGCTGGTGAAGCTCGATTGTGGCGGCTGTGGCTGGTGTGCGCCAGGAACGCTGGCGTCGTACACTCAGAAGGTGAAGTCAACAGCATTTTACCGCAGAGGACGCAGAGGATCGCAGAGAACTTCAGAGAGAAAAAGAGAACAACTGTGTGTATTCGCGCATTGAGCGAGCCGCATCTGCAAGCCTCCTGCGGTCCTCTGCGCTCCTCCGCGCACTCTGCGGCAAAAAATGCGAAGCTTTGAACTACAGCGACGCCACGGCTGCGGTGGCTATAGTCTCGGATCAGCAGTGGTATTTCTGGAAGCCATCAACAGTCTCATTCAAGCTGCCGAGGCGAAATCGCTCGAACCACGACTTGATCGCCAGGGCATACCTCCTCGCCGGTAGGCTCGAGTTCCGGTTGTCACCCACCTGAAACAGCGAGGAGCCAGAAAAGTAAGATCGTGAACGGCAGCCACACACGGTGGACTAGGGCTTTCGCCGGGATGATGAAGCTTCTCGCCAGAACTGGATTCCGGCTTTGGTAGGAAGACGGGGGCTCGCGCGGCGATCGTGGCGAAACCATCCCTCGTGAGTGGCGTAGGTTGAGTCGTCAGCCATCAGCGGTTCGCATCTTCCGTCCGAACACGCTCGCCAAGCTCAGCAGCCTCTACGCAATCTGTTGATTGGAGTCGTTTCCAATGCTTTCTCTGCTCGCCGTTGCCCTGTTCGCCACCCAGTCCGTCTCGATCTCGGTTGGCGAGACACAGGACAGCATTCGCCGCGATTCCGTTCGCGCCGCGCGCGAGGCGCGCATTGATTCGATCAGGGAAGCAAGGGAGGAGCGTGCGCCGCGCCGGATCGCCGTGACATCGGCCCATCTCGCGTCCGCGTTTCGCGACAATGCTGCCCGGTCATTGCTCGACCAGGCGCGAATCGCCCGCGTCCGGCATGACTCGTCGCTGGTGAGTTACGATGCGACTGCATACATGCGTATCAGCGCCGGTCTCGGCCTGCGCCGTTTCGGCCGCGACCGGCTTCTCTTCCGGCAGGAATCGGTGGGTCGCGTCAGATGGCATCGCGATGAGGGCGCGTGGGTGGACGTGATCGGCACCCGGTCGGTGGTCCCGCTGGCGGAGGGGTCGCGCGAGGTCGAGAGCGAGATGGACGACAACATACCGATCCCGTACTACCCGGGTCGCGACGCACTCTGGGTCGGCCGGGAAGTAGTTCGGCGCGAGGTGGACGACCGCGAGATCGTTCACCCGCTCGCCATTGGCAGCGAGGCCTACTATCGCTACGCGACTGGTGATTCGGTGAGCTTCGAGCTCCCCGACGGTTCGGCGATCCGTCTGAGAGAGTTGCGGATCGAAGCGCGCGAGCCCCGCTGGAATCTCATCGTCGGCTCGTTCTGGTTCGACGTAGCCTCGGCGCAGCTCGTCCGCGCTGCCTATCGCCTATCCATTCCGATGGACATCGTGATGGTGGCGGAGGAAGATGGTGACGACGACATCCCGCGCTGGTTGCGTCCGATGACGGCGAACATCTCCGGCATAACCATTGAATACGCGCTGCATCGCGGGCGCTGGTGGCTGCCGCGGATGCAGTATGCCGAAGGGCAGGCGCAGGTGACCGTGATGCGGGTGCCGTTCAAGCTCGAGCAGAGCTTTCGCTATGCAAGCGTCAACGGCATCGATACGTTACCTGCGTTTCCACTCGTTGCCGGAACGCCGCTGGCTGATTCGGTCGCGCATGATGATTCCGTAGGCCGGATACGGCGTCGCGTGATCGAAACGGACGACGCATCCATTGCACGGCACCGGGGTCCCGGGGGGATGCAGGTGATCACCCGCACGCCGACCGATACGATTGCTCTCGCCAACGCACCCGAGCTTCCCGGCTCGATCTACGATCCGGGCGAGGAGCTGTTCTCGCGGGCGGACGCCGAGGAGTTGATGAAGGGACTCGACTTCGGGCTTCAGGCGGGCTGGAATCCGCAGGCACCGGTGCTGCTGCTGCCGCCGGGCTCGGGGCTGCTCAGGTACAATCGGGTCGAAGGACTCTCGGCGGGTGTCGGGGTAGAGCAGCGCTTCGGCCGAGGCTACATGGGTGCGGGGACGATCCGGCTCGGCACCGCCGATCTCGAGCCCAACGCCGAGCTCGCGCTGACGCGCGGCAGCGGCCGCGATTCGTTAGGTGTGGGCGCGTATCGCCGCCTGGCGGTGGCCAACGACTGGGGCGATCCGCTCGGATTCGGACCGTCGCTCTCCTCGTTCCTGTTTGCGCGCGATCAGGGACTGTACTACCGCACCGGGGGCATCGAGCTGCGAGGGATTCGCCAGCGCGAGGGAGCACTGGTCTGGCGCGTGTTCGCCGAGCGGCAATGGCGCGCGAACGTCGAGACCCAGCTGTCGTTGCCCAAGCTGTTCAACGACACGCGGTTCATTCCCAACATCGCCGCCAATAGCGCCGATCTGGCCGGCGCCTCGTTGCGGTACAACCGGACGCTTGGCTTCGATCCGCGCGGCTGGCGCGCGCTCACGGATCTCCGCCTCGAGGGAGCGATCGGCGACTTCGAGTTCGCCCGCGCGGTAGCAGATGTCACCGTGTCGCACAGCATAACAAGGCGGCTCGACGGTGCGTTGACGGCGAGCGGTGGAGCGACGGCTGGTGACGTACCCGTGCAGCGGTTCTGGTATCTCGGCGGCGGACACACCGTTCGCGGTCATCAGATCGGAACCATGGCCGGCAACGCATTCTGGATGGGGCGCGCCGAGCTCGGCATGGGCATCGTGGCCGCCCGACCTGTCATCTTCTACGACGTGGGATGGGCCGGTGACCGGTCGAACTTCGATTCACCCGGCGTGCCCCTTCAGGGGGCCGGCGTAGGCGCCTCATTCCTCGATGGCGTGCTGCGATTCGATCTGGCAAAGGGGATTCGTCCGGTCAGCGGCTGGCGCGCGGAGTTCTACGTCGAGGCCAGGTTCTGAACAGCTCGGGAATCGGGAGTCGGGAATCGGGAATCGGGATCGGAATGATTACATGATCTCTTGACGGGGCTGCGGAGAATTGCATCGTGAACGCCGTTCCCGATTCCCGATTCCCGATTCCCCATTCCCTACAAAAATGCTGCGCGACTTCAAGGCGTTCCTGCTCAAGCAGAATATCCTGGCCCTGGCGTTGGCCGTCGTCATCGGCACCGCGACCAACGACCTGGTACAGTCGCTCGTACGCGCCTTCATCATGCCGATCGTCGAGGCGTTGACACCTACAGATGCCTGGCGAGAGGCCACTTTGAATGTCGGGCCCGTTTCCTTTCTGATCGGCGACTTTGGCGCCGCTCTGCTCAACTTCCTGATCATCGGTCTGGTCGCCTGGCGGATCAGCCGCGCTTTCATCCGCCCGCCCAAACCCGATGAGAAGCCGGCAATCAAGAAGTGCGTCTACTGCAAGATGGAAATCGACGTGGAGGCGAGCCGCTGCTCGTACTGCACCAGCGAGTTGGCAGCGTAAGGGGGTCGGGGGTCGAGGGTCGAGGGTCGGGGTTGCGTTGTCGAGGGTGGCGCGGCTCCGAGGGTCACCTCGCTGGGCAGCATGCGTTTCCCGTTTCCCGTTTCCCGTTTCCCGGCCTCCCCCGTTCCCCGACCCCCGACCCCCGCTATCTTTCCCCCATGCGCAGAACGCTCTGTAAGTCCAAGATTCATCGCGCTGTGGTTACCGGCGCGGATGTGCATTATGAGGGAAGCTTCACCATCGATCGCGACCTCATGGATGCCGCCGATCTCGTGCCGTATGAACGCATCCAGGTGGTGAATGTGAACAACGGCACCCGGCTCGAGACCTATGTCATAGAAGGTGCGCGCGGCAGTGGCACGATGCAGCTCAACGGTGCGGCGGCCCGTCTCGGAGCGGTTGGCGATCACGTCATTGTGATCAGCTATGCCGAGTACGAGGAGAGCGAGCTGGAGAACCACGAACCGCGTAAGGTGTTCGTGGATGAGAGGAACAGAATCCGGCGATCGATGACCATGGAAGGGTGAATGCCAGGTGCGAATTACGAAATGCGAAAGGACTCCCCTCGCATTTCGCATCTCTCATCTCGACACGGAGCTC
>CAZPCC010000290.1:0-2879 GCA_964584905.1 uncultured Gemmatimonadaceae bacterium
ACGGCGCTCTCGCGCTCACCCAGTATGGCCGGGTTGCCGAATGGGAGCCCGGACATTTCTCGCTGCTCGTACGCGAGCCCATCGGTGTCGCCGGTATCAGCGTGCCGTGGAACTCGCCGGTGGCCCTTCTGGTTCGCTCGCTCGCTCCCGCGCTCGCCGCGGGCTGCACGACAGTCGTGAAGATGCCCGGCGAGACCGCGCAGCTCAACGCGCTCCTCAGCAAGGTGATCGGTGAAGTACCCAGCCTTCCGCGAGGGGTCGTCAACATGGTGACTGGTGCGCGTGACGTCCTGGACTTTCTCGTGAAGTCACCCGACGTGCCGACGATCAGCTTCACGGGTAGCACGCGCGCCGGACGGGCGATCTCGGTAACCGGGGCTGCGCGCCTGAAGCGTCTGGGGCTGGAGCTGGGCGGCAAAACTCACATGCTGGTGTTCGATGACGCCGATCTCGATGCGGCGCTTCCGAAGCTCGAGAAGGCCGTAACCGTGTTCGCAGGGCAATTCTGCATGACCGGCAGCCGGCTGCTCGTGCAATCCGGCATCGCCGACGACGTGCGGCGGCGACTCGCCGAGCGCCTGACGAACGTCATTGTGGGGCCCGCTTCGGATCCGGCCAGTGAGATGGGCCCGCTGATAGACAAGGCGAACGTGGAGCGGGTCAACCAGCTCGTTGAAGACGCGCTCGCTGCCGGCGCCAGGGCGATCGTGCGAGGAGGGCCGGTGACCGGGGGTCCGCTCGCCCACGGCGCGTTCTACCGTCCCACGTTGCTCGAGGTGACCAATTCGCGCCTGCCGATCGTTCAGGAGGAGATTTTCGGACCCGTGGTCACGATGCAGGTATTCGAATCTGAGACGGAAGCCGTCGCGTTGGCCAACGACAGTGAGTATGGCCTGGCGGCCAGTATCTGGTCGCGCGATGTCGATCGCCCGCTGCGAATCGCCCGCGACCTGCTGGTGGGGACGGTATGGGTGAACGACTGGGTCATGATGCGGGACGAGTTCGAGGAGGGCGGCTACAAGCAGAGCGGGCGCGGGCGACTCCGTGGCCTCGCCGCGCTGGATGACTTCCTCGAGTACAAGCACATCGTGTTGAAGCCAGGCATTGTCACACAAGGAGAGCCCGCCGCGTCGACCCTGTCCTGACGGAGCGGGAAAGAGGCTGCTGAGCTTGCGCCTCAGTGTGGGTGCCCCGCGGCGTCGCGGGACCCGGTGCGTATCTCGATCATACAGGTGCCATCATGTCCGAACAGCCATTCATCGCCCGCGGCTTCACGGGCCGCCGCGCAGCTACGCAATCCGGCCGCATTCCTCCCGGGCAGTACGAGACGCGGGATTTCCCCGTGCTGTCTGCGGGTCCGACACCACGCACGCCGCTCGCGTCGTGGGACTTCTCGATTGAAGGCCCCGAAGGCGTCCTGGTCCGCTGGTCATGGGACGAGTTCCAGGCACTTCCGCGCGAGACGCCGACCGTCGACATCCACTGCGTGACGAAGTGGTCCAGACTCGACACGATGTGGGAGGGCGTCTCGCTGGACACACTGCTGGCTGCTGCGCACCCGCGTGATTCGATGACGTGGGGATTCATGCTCGCGGTTTGCGATGGCGGCTACACAACGAACCTGCGGTTCGACGATGTGGTCGGAGGGAAGGCCTGGGTGGTTTTCGGATACGACGGCGCACCGTTGGCGCCGGAGCACGGCGGCCCGGCGCGCCTGCTGGTGCCGCACCTGTATTTCTGGAAGAGCGCGAAGTGGGTACGTCGTCTCCAGCTGTTGCAGGACGACGAGCCCGGCTTCTGGGAGCGGCTGGGTTACCATGACCGGGGAGACCCGTGGCTCGAGCAGCGCTACCAGGGCGATCCGTGATATGACCCACCACAGCGTGGCCGCTCGGGCCCTGCCCCGTCTGGAATGGCAAGTCGCGACTGTGGTGCAGGTGCGCGACGAGACGTCGCGCGCTCGGACGCTCGTTCTCGACGTTCCCCGCTGGCCTGGTCACCGCGCCGGCCAGCACGTCGATGTGCGGCTGGTCGCCGAGGACGGATACCAGGCGCAGCGGTCCTATTCGATCGCGTCGGCGCCGGAGGATGGAACGATTGCCCTCACTGTGGAGCGGCTCGACGACGGCGAGGTGTCGCCATACCTGTGCAACGTGCTCCGGCCGGGCGATGGACTCGAGATCCGCGGACCCATCGGCGGCTACTTCGTCTGGGATGTCGCCATGGGCGGGCCCCTCTCTCTCGTCGGCGGGGGCTCGGGCATAGTGCCGCTCATGGCCATGCTCCGCCACCGCGCGCGTGCCGGAGGCACTGAAGGCAGGCCGAGCAGGCTGCTGTATTCGGCGAAACGCTGGGACGAAATCATCTACCGCGAAGAGATCGAACGGCTGTCCGCGCGACGGGAGATAGAGGTCAGTTTCACGCTGACACGCGACACCCCGACCGGATGGGGCGGCTACCGGCGCCGCGTCGACGAATCGATGCTGACCGAGGTGACCTGGCCGCCGGCCGCCACGCCCCACGTGTATGTGTGCGGTCCCACAGCGTTCGTGGAGGTGGTGGCAACCCTGTTGGTGCGGCTCGGCCACGAGCCGACGCGTGTACGCACAGAGCGCTTCGGCCCGACCGGGTGAGGCGCACCGACATCAGAATAACGTACGGAGGCCGACATGCAGATCGAGGAGCTGCGGCTCGACGGAAACGCCGCCGGCGGAGCCCTTCGCGACGTGTTCGCCCGGGAGATGACGGGCGCAATCGCGACCTGCGCCGGGTGCGCCGCGGCGGGTCCGATGGGTGCCCTCCTGAAGTACGGACACGACATGGGAGTGGTTCTGCGCTGCCCGCAGTGCGATGCTGCAATGATGCGAATCGTCCTCACG
>CAZPCC010000291.1:0-1847 GCA_964584905.1 uncultured Gemmatimonadaceae bacterium
CGCCCTGCACGTCGTTGTCCGACATGCCGAGGGCGCGCGCGACGGAGGCGGCGTAGAGCTGGACGCGCCGGATGTGCGACTGCGACGTCTGATCCTTGGCGTCGATGGCGAGCGCCAGCGCCTCGATCGTGGCGAGGTGGAGGTCCGCCATTTCCCCCACGTGGCGGCGTTCGTCGTCGATGCGGCCGAGGTAGACCTTGTAGGTGCGATAGGTGAGATACAGCGGGGCGGCGAGGAGCAGGGCGACCCAGATGCCGGACCCGAGCAGCGCCCACTCGGTGGCCACCGCGACCGCGGCGCCCACGAAGTAACTCGGCGCGCTCCATAAGAAATTCTGATTCCAGACGGTGAGGACCGACTGCCTGGTCGACAGGCCGATCGCGACCGCGATGAGCAGCGTGTTGCAGACGAAATACGCCGTGGCGGCGCCCACCAGGGGCCCCGCAATCTGCGCTACCGTCAGGCCCATCGCGCCCGGTACGCCCCCGAGCCACAGGAAGAACCAGCCCGAGACCTGCACCGTGATCGCCAGGCACGCCATGCTGAACAGGGTTCGGTACAGCGGGTTCTTGGCCTTCATCCGGAACGTGCACTGGCTCCATGCGCTGGCCACCGAGATGAGCATGGTTTCGTGCGGACCGAGCAGGATCAGTGCGGCAAAGTCCACCGCATAGGAAACCGACATCGTCGATCCGCTTTTGGCCAGCGGCAAGCTGACTTTGAACGCGGACGTGACGGCGGAGAGCAGGAGCAGAATCGTGAAGAGCAGCGGGTCGTCGAACGTCGCACGAGGTCCGAGCACGGCGACCAGCACCGCTCCGGCGATGATGACGAGACTGACGTAGATTCGGGCAGCGAGGGGCAGGGTCTGCATTCGCTACGCCCAGACGGCCTTCCGGTTCGGATGTTGCGGCACGGGTGGCTAGCTGAAGAGCTTAGCTCGCGCTAGTGTCACATACAAGACGTAAGTGCACCATCGAGAAGGGTTTAGTGCAGAACAGGGCAGGCTTGCCTACGCGGTGACCTCGCGCCGCGCCCGCTTCCCCCGACCTGGCTGTTCGAGCCCGTATTCATCGATCTTTCGATAGAGCGTGCCGCGGCTGATGTCCAGCACCTTGGCGGCCTCGAGCTTGTTCCATTCAACCGCCTCCAGCACCCGAATGACGTGGGCGCGCTCGGCGTCGCGCAGCGACGGCAGCCTGGTGGAGGATTCTTCCTGGAAATCCGTGGCCCGGCCGTGCAGGAACTCGATATCGACGCCGCGAATCATGCGCCCGGGGGCGGACAGCGCGGCGCGCGAGACCGTGCTCTCGAGCTCGCGGATATTGCCGGGCCAATGGTAGGTCGCCAGCAGATCATGCGCATCGCGTGAGAACTGCTTGTCGTCGAGGGCGAGCCCGTTCGACGCGCAGTAGCGCGCCAGGAACCGGTTCGCGAGCACCGGGATGTCGACGCTGCGTTCCTTGAGGGACGGCAGGCGAATCGCGAACGCGTTGATGCGGTAGTAGAGGTCTTCGCGGAAACGGCTCTCGCGGACGAACAGGTCGAGCGGGCGATTGGTCGCGGAGATCAGGCGGAAGTCGACGTGAATCGATCGGTTGCCGCCGAGACGCTCGAAGCGCCGCTCCTCGAGCACGCGCAGCAGCTTGGCCTGGGCGACGAGCGACAGATCGCCAACCTCGTCCAGGAACAGCGTGCCGTGGTTGGCGAGCTCGAGCCGTCCCGGTTTGCGGTCGTGTGCGCCGGTGAACGCGCCCTTTTCAGACCCGAAGATTTCGGACTCGAAGAGGGTGTCCGGCAAGGCCGCGCAATTGACCGCCTGGAATTTTTCCGTTCCGCGGCGCGAC
>CAZPCC010000292.1:0-8599 GCA_964584905.1 uncultured Gemmatimonadaceae bacterium
AGACCGCCAACCTCACGTTGCGCGCGCTGTTCCCCGATCCGGGGATCAAGGACGTGCTGCGGAGCCTCGGTGACACGCCGTTCCTGTTCAAGTTCCGGCTGGAGTTCGAGCATAACGGGTTCGACATCAAGAACGCCCGCATCCTGCGCGAGATCCAGGGATCGACCCCGCTGAAGGGCGGCAAGTTCGAGACGACGTGGACGGCCAAGCCGGGCACCGTGCCCAACGTGGAGGTCGGGCGCATCGACTTCCTGCTCAAGGGCCTCTGGGATCCGGGACTCGGCGACAAGACGGTGCAGGACTTCTCGGGCAAGCTGTATGTGGAGGGCGATGGCGACATCGGGTTCGACATCGCGCCCAACAAACGCGTCAGCGTGGAGTTCTTCGCCGGCGGCACCTGGTCGAACGTCAAGGTCGTGAACATCCCCTCCCCGAAGCTGGTGAAGAAGTGGCACTCAGTGTTCTTCCCGGTGAACAAACACGTGTTGGAGAACACGCAGTTGCAAAGCGTGAAGGACTGGCTGCGCACGCTGCGTCCCATTGACGCCACCGACACGAGCTCGCCGCAGTCGGTCCGCTGGCAGCGGCTCCGCAGCGGCGCGATCGTCGTGCACGTGGAAGGCCACGCGAGTGCGACGGGAAAGGGCGCGCTTAACCAGGCGTTGTCAGGCAAGCGCGCCGACGCGGTCATCAAGCTCTTGCGCGACCAGCTGGGCAGCGCGGCGAAGATCGAGCGCTACGCGCACGGCGAGGACCACCCAGCGCAGAAGGTCGAGAAGGAGGAGCCGATCGACCGTCGCGTTGATGTGTGGTATCTGGTGGCGGTGTAAGGTTTGGGGAATCGGGAGGCGGGAATCGGGAAGGGGAATCATGAGTGATCCGGGTTCCGCTCCCGATTCCCGCTTCCCGATACTCACTCCCGCCAGACTTGGGCGAAAAGCTCTGCGACGTCGAGCTCGAATGGCCGGTCAAACGCTGGCGCCATCCCTCGAGCCGTGTCTCGGCGATTTCGTCTGGGACGACACGGCGAGAGGCAGGCCATTCGTTACGCTCGGCGGATTGCAAGGGGCGAGAGCCGACCGCACCTTCCGCGTGGCCTTCAGTCACTCGAGCATATGTCCAAGCGACCCCACAAGCGCGCCAATCGCCCCAACCGCCCGTCCAACGCGCCGCCCGGCCGCCCGTCAGGCACCCGGCTGCTCGCCGACCATCTCGACGGCGCGATCGCCTGGGACGAGATCCTTAGCGCAATCGAGGCGTTTCCCGGCTCCGCGGAGGAGATCGTGCGCGCCGTACAGGCGCGTCGAGATGCGGGGATGCTCCCGCTCATCGAAGCCGACCGGCTGATCGAAGGCGTGACGGAGCACGAAGCCTTTCGAGTGGCGGCAGGGGGCCCGGTGCTCAAGGCGATCAGTACGCGCATCCGCGCGATCGAGCGCGAGCACGAATTGGGCGACGACGAGATTTGGCTGCGGCACGAGGGGCCGCCTGAATGGCGGATGTTGAACCGCGCGTGGGATGCCTACCTGGATGCTACGATGGTTCGCATTCTCGAGTCGCTCGACGAGCACGAGCTCGCGGAGTTTGTGGCGGACCGCTGGCCGGTCGAGGACGGATACGGCGGCCCGCCGGACGAAAATGTCTTCGACGAACTGCTGCGTGGGCATGGCGGCGGGCCTCACGAAGCCGCCCAGGGCCCTGGCGGCGACTCCGGCGCGGCCCAGTCGAGCCTGACGATCGGAGAAGACACCGGCAGCGTTCCGATTCGCGTCATCGCCGCCGTGATCTCCCGGGCCGACGAGTTGCTCGTCTGCCAGCGCCCGGCCCACAAGCGCCACGGCGGCCTCTGGGAATTCCCCGGCGGAAAGGTCGAGCCAGACGAGACAGACGAAGACTCCGCCCGGCGCGAGCTGGCCGAGGAGCTGGGGGTGAGAGTCGTGAGCGCAGATGCGCCCGGGCTCGAGACGCGGGATCCCGGCTCGGAGTTCCTCATCGCCTTCGTCCCAGTGCGTATTGAGGGCGAGCCGGAGTGCCGAGAGCATTCGGACCTCACGTGGGGTACCCCGGAGACGCTCAGTTCCCTTCCACTGGCACCGTCGGACCGGCGATACATCGATGCGCTGATCGCCCGGCGCGCGTCAGGCGCCTAGCGCAGCACCAGCACCCGCTAGGCGGCCTCGAACCTCTCGAAGCGCACAAGATCTACCTCATTGACGGAGAGCACACATGAATGTCGAAGTCAAGGACATGCCCGCGCTCCGGGTAGCCGCCGTGCAGCACATCGGCCCCTACAGCCGAATCAGCGAGGCGTTCACTGCGCTCGGACAGATCGCCGGAGCCGCGAACCTCTTCGGGCCGAACAGCACCATGCTCGCCATCTATCACGACGATCCCGAGACGACGCCCGAGGCGGAGCTGCGATCGGCCGCGGGCGTCACGGTGGAGCCTGACATCACGCTCCCCGCGGAGCTCGCCGAGCAGTGGATTCCCGGCGGGCGTTATGCATGCACCACGCATGTCGGCCCCTACGAGCAGCTCCCCGATGTCTGGGCGCGGTTGATGGGCGGGTGGCTACCCGAAAGCGGGCACAGCGCCGGTGGCGGCGTGAGCTTCGAGATCTACCGCAATACGCCGGCGGATACTCCCAGGGAACAGCTGCGGACCGAGCTGTACGTGCCGCTCGCCTAGCGTTGATGGGCGTCTGGCCGCTATTCGTCGATCGCATGGCGGTTCAGCGCCTGCCGGATCCGGTCCGCCTCGCGCTGCTTGTACGGATCGTCACGCACGATCGCGTAGGCTGAGACGAGCAGCGACTCCGCCTCAGCTCGCGCGCTGGTATTCGCGAGGCAAGCCGCCAATACGCGCCGCGCCTCGGCCACATGGTAGCTGCCGGGCGTCTTCACTTCACGAATGGCGACCGCTCGCCTCGCACGGCGCGTTCCCTCCGTCCGGTTCCCACGTGTGCACAGGACCTCGCCCAGAGAAAGGGACGCTTCGGCCACTCGTGGATGCGTGGAGTCCGTCGCCGCCTCGTGCACGGCGAGTGCCTCGCGAATCGTCAGCTCCGCTTCGACATAACGCCCGGTGCGGAGCAACAGCACACCCAGGGCCCGCAGGCTTGCACCGATCTCTTCGTGCGGATAGCGTCGCACGCGCCGGCGTGCGGCCAGCGCCTCACGAATCATGCGCTCCGCCTCGTCATAACGCCCGAGCTCGCTCAGGATCGCACCCAGGTTCTGCTTTGCAGACAACGTGCTCGGATGATCCGCCCCAAGCGAAGCGGTCCACTCCGCAAGAACCTCTCGCTGAATCCTGGCCGCGGTGTCGAAGCGCTCCATTCGGTAGTTGAGTGTCGCCAGGTTGTTGAGCATCCGGGAGATCACGGGGCTGCCAGGCGGCTGTACGACGCGCGTCATCCCGAGCGCAACGTTCTTCAGTGACTCGGCTTCGGCGAAATCTCCTCGGTCCTGGAGTCGATTCCCAATGGCCTCCAATGTCCACGCTACATCAGGGTGGCTGTCGCCCTGCACCAGAATGCGCCTGGCGAGCACGTCGTTGAGGAGCGCGATACTCTCGTCAATGCGACCCATTTCGCCCAGCAACGACGCCCGGTTGTTCATCAGAAGCAGAATGTCGGGATGCCGGGGCGGGAGGTCGCGCTCGCGGATTGTCAGCGCTCGAGCGTAGAGCGAGTCGGCGCGCCGGTTGTCGCCCTGATCCGAAGCCAGCGTGGCCAGTGACGCGATGGAGTGTGTCACCTCCAGATGGTCATCGCCATAACGATCCCGGTAGAGCTCGTACGCGCGAATCTGAATCGATTCGGCCCGCGCGTATTCACCCCGTTGCCTGGCTATTGAGGAGAGCCCTCCGAGGACCTGTCCCACGTCGTCGTGATCACTGCCAAGCGCGCGCTCCCGTATCTGCAGTGCTGCCGACAGGGCGGAATCGGCCGCATCGTAGTTGCCAAGTGCGACCCGCGCGCGGCCCAGTTCCATCAGCGTAACCGCCACCTCGAGACTGTTCATCGAGCCGAACGCCCGCCACCGGTCAAGCGCGCGGACGGCGAGCGACTCGGCGCGGAAGAAGTCACCTAGCTTGTAGTGAATCGCGCCGAGCGTTGTGAGGAGTTCGGCATGGGTCCGTGGCTCGTCGGCGAGCAGCGAATCGACACGACGCGTGCCCATCTCGAGCAGCTCCTGCGCGGTGATCTGGCGCCCAAGGGACTGCGCGGGATCTGCCGCATCGAACAGGCCCACCACGAAGTCCTTCACTACGCGTGCGCGCTCGGCCTCACGCGTCGCCCTTCGTGCTTGCCAGGCTGTGGCGACGACGCCGCCGATGAGCACAAGGAAAAGCAGCACCCCGGAGGCGACGAGCAGGCGCTGGCGCTGCACGAAGCGCCGGAGGCGATAGGCGGTCGAGACCGGGCGCGCCGCGATCGGGAGCTTATCACGCAGGCGACGCAGGTCCTCGCGAAACGCCTCGACGCTTCGATACCGCCGTTCAGGTTCCTTTCGCAGCGCTGTGAGGACGATCGTGTCGAGGTCTCCGGCCAGCGCCCGGCGGAGCCGGTCCGGCGTAGTACCGCGAGCCCGGCTGACCTGCTCGGGATCGACCTCGTCGGTCGTTCCGTCCAGCGGTGTGAACGTCGCTGCATGGGCGAAGATCCGGCTCGGCGGAGGCGGCATCTGCTCGCAAACCACGCGCTCCACCTCGCCCGGGGTCGAGCGCTCGAACCGGTGCGCGCGATAGCCGGTGAGCAGCTGGTACAGCACCACACCCAGCGCGTACACGTCGGTCGCCGCGGTGACCGCGTCGCCACGCACCTGCTCCGGCGCGGCATACTCCGGCGTGAGCACCCGCCATTCGGTCGCCGTCTCATACGTGATCTCGAATTCCGCCGCCGGCAACAGCTTCGCGATGCCGAAGTCGAGTAGCATCACCTTACCGTCGGGCGTGACGAAGATGTTCGACGGCTTGATGTCCCGATGCACGATCAGGTTGCGGTGCGCGTACTGCACGGCGTCGCAGACGACCTCGAACAGCTCGAGACGCGACTCGATGGGCAGCTCGCGCGCGTCGCAATAGGCGGTGATCGACTGCCCTTCGACGAGCTCCATGGCGAACCACGGCTGCCCGAGCTCGGTGAGCCCACCGTCGAGCAGGCGCGCGATCGCGGGATGGTGAAGCCTGGCGAGGATCCGTCGCTCCTGGAGAAAACGGCGTCGGATCTCGGCGCTCTCCAGGCCGGCGCGAATGAGTTTGAGCGCCACGCGCTGCTCGAACTGGCCGTCGTCGCGCTCCGCCTCGAATACCTCGCCCATGCCGCCGTGCGCGATGGAGCGTACTATGCGGTACGGTCCTACTCGCTCTCCCTCACGAAGCGAAGGCGTGGTGGGGTTCTCCGAATCTCCCCGCAAAGCGCCGAAGAGGTCGATGACGTATTCGCCTGACGAGCGCTCAAGCACCCCGGACTCGCGTGCGTCGGCGGCGAGCAGCGAGTCCAGGTCCGATCGCAGTTCCATGTCTCCCGCGCACGCCTGCGCGAGAAAGAGCTCCCGTTCGTCAGGCGGGAGGTCGAGCACCGCGTCGAGGATCGGCTCGAGCCGGCGCAACCAGTCGGCATTGAGTCTGGTCATGGTCTGCCCGTAGAAACGGGAGAATCGTGCGTCATGGGCCGCGAGCGGAGCGGAGCGCGTCGTAGAGGTAGGCTCGCGCCTTGCGCCAGTCCCGCTTCACCGTTCGCGGTGAGGTCCCCAGCACGTCGGCCGTTTCCTCCACCGACAGACCGCCGAAGAATCGAAGCTCGACGGTTCGCGCCAGGCGCGCGTCCGCCGACGCGAGCTCGGTGAGCACCTCGTCGAGCGCAATCAGCTCATCGGCACGCCCTGCCGCGGCCAACTCCGCTGGGTCGAGCGACATCTCTCTCATCCCCCCACCACGTTTGCCCGCCCCCGCGCGCCTTGCGTAGTCCACCAGAATCTGGCGCATAGCGCTGGCGGCGACGGCAAAGAAGTGCACCCGGTCGTTGTACGTTTGCCGGTCGTTTGCGGTCAGCTTGAGGTATGTCTCGTGGACGAGTGCCGTGGTATTGAGCGTCTCGCCGGAGTGCCGCCTTGCGAGCTGGCGATGCGCGCACGCCTGAAGCTCACGGTAGACCAGCGGAAAGAGCCTGTCCATCGCGCCGCGGTCGCCGGCGCTGAGGGCAACGAGGAGTTCGGTTACTCCAGTGGCAACAGGCATGACTGCCGTAGCAAGGGGTACAGCTGAAATGGGCCGGCTCCACCGAACTGTCAAGGTCACCGGCTGCAGCCGCCCCCCTTACCGTTCGGCGGCAGTCAGTCGCAGACTCCCATCGCCCTAACCCACATGGAGGCACGAGCCTGATTCGCTTTGGTAACTCGGTTCCCCACGATCGTTCCGCACGTGTTCACGCCCCGCGCGATGCCACGTTCGTTAGGAACGAATCCCGGGAGGTAGGCAGGCGTACGTCCGAAAAGCGTCGCGGCACGCGGGCCGGTGAAGATGTTGGGCATCGCCCCGACGATTCGCCCCTTCTCGCTCAGTCCCTGGACGTGGCCCAGGTAGCCGACCGGCGCGGCGCTAAGATCGGCCATGATGCCGGTCCAGGGCGTCCATCGGAACGCCGCATAGTCCCCGTATGTCGTCTCGCTCATGCCGATGACGACGCCCGCGTTGTTGATGGCGTATGCCCTCGAATATGAGCCGCCCAGCGTGCCGATGTGCGTTCCCTTGCCGGCCGGGTCCCAGATGTACGCATGCTCCTCGGGCCACGTACCAGCCGCGCCCGCCACCCATCCGGCATCATTCACGTCGTACGCCCAACTGTAATCATGCTCGGCACCTAACGCCTGCATGCCGCCGCCTGCGGTCCACCGAAAAGCGTGCGTTCGGTTGTTGCCGGCCTCGTTGTCGCGAGTCGAGGTTCCAACGACCACTCCCGAACTGTTGATGGCGTAGGCATTCGTATAGCCCTTGTTGTCGAGATGACCCAGGTCCAGCATTCCTTGCCCGGGCTTCCAGAGGAACGGACGCGTTTCGTCATAGTCGTTCGAACTCGAGCCTGCGATCCATCCCGCCGCATTTATGTCCTCGGCGGTGCTTTCCGGCAAGCCGGGGAGAGCGCCGAGTTCAGTCATCGACCCGTTCGTGTACCGGAACGCGCGCCATCTGAGTGGCGGTGCCCCGATGAGCACTTCGCTCGTACCGACGATTACCCCGAAATCGTTGATGGCGTTCGCGATGCTTTCAGTGCCTCGATAGAGCGTGCCGAGGTCGGCGATCAGGTACGCATTGTTGACGATGGCCGCCGCGGGCGACCCGGTCGGCGCTTCCAACGCAGTTGGAGCCTCGTCATTGCAGGCGGAGGCGAGAAGCAAGAGTGCGAGAAGCGAACACAGGTGCGTACGTTGGGTTGGGCTGGCATGAAGCGATGGCATTGTGACCTCCCGGTTGTCCTCTTACCTGGGAGAACGACACCGGGCGCGGAGAGGGGCCATCGAAGAGATCTTTTCCGGCCGTCGGAAGAGGCGCGTCTTGTTGCCCATGATCAGCAGCGCCTGGTGGGCCGCCGGGGGAGTCGAAGGCATCCCTACGACCACCATAACGCCGCGAACGCCGAGCAGATTCAGGTACGGGGCTACTTCATGATCGGCGGAGACGGTGTCGATGATGAAGTTGAATGTTGAGCATCGCGCTTCCCCTAGTCTTGACAGGGGACGCGCCGGACCCCATTGTTTCCCTGGCCCTCGCCATGGGATACGCCAGCATGCCCTCTCGAACGACGCCCGGCGACCTCCTTCAGGGAACGCTCGGCATCCTCATCCTCAAGTCGCTCCTCCTCGGCACCGCGCACGGCTACGCCATCGCCCGCTGGATCGAGGACACCACCGGCGACGTGCTAACCATCGAAGAGGGCTCGCTCTATCCCGCACTCCGGCGCCTGGAGGATCGCGGCCTCGTCACATCGGAATGGGGGCTATCGGAGAATAACCGGCGGGCCCGCTTCTACACGATCACCGGCGCCGGTCGCAAGCATCTGCGCAGCGAAGCCACGAACTGGCTCCGCTACTCACAGGCGGTGACGCTGGTGCTGACGGCCGAGCCGGCGTTAGGATGAGCGACGCGCCGCTCTGGCGCCGGTATCTGCGCCTGACGACTCACGATGTCGGAGCCGACGTGGACGACGAGCTGATGTTCCACATCGACAGGCGCATCGACCGCAACATCGCGCTGGGAATGGACCCGGAGACCGCGCGGCGAGAGGCGCTCCACCGCTTCGGCGATCTGGATGCCATCCGCGGCACGCTCGTCGCCCACGATCAGCGGAGAGAACAGGCGGAGGGCCGCCGGGAGCTGATGACAGACGCGCTCCAGGACCTGCGATTCGGACTGCGGTCGCTGCGCCGGACGCCGGGGTTCGCGGCCGCGGCGATCCTGACGCTGGCGATCGGCATCGGCGCGAACACCGCGATTTTCTCGGTCCTCGAGGGGATCGTCCTTCGGCCGCTGCCATACGCCCAGCCGCACGAGCTGGTTACGCTCGGTAGCGGCTCGGGCGGCGAATACCTTGCATTAC
>CAZPCC010000293.1:0-58337 GCA_964584905.1 uncultured Gemmatimonadaceae bacterium
CGTAGGCCGAGGCGACGGCGGGTTCTTTGCACTGCAACGAAGGTGCACGAGATCTCCATTACCTGTCAGCCCGTCCAATCGCCGCACTTTGCGCGCCCCCCAAGCCCTCCTTCCGAGTTAAGCCCCGCGACGGCACCCCGGAACGGCCAGGACCGGGAGCGCTTGACCCGAGGACCACATGCGAACCTTTACGAGCCCGACCGATTCGGACGTCTCGGCGGCTGAAGCGCTGCTGAAGACCGGCGCTCTGCAGAGCGCCATCTTCAATAGCGCCAACTTCTCGAGCATTGCCACCGACGCGAAAGGCGTCATCCAGATCTTCAACGTCGGTGCCGAGCGCATGCTGGGGTACACGGCCAGCGAAGTAGTGAACAGGATCACGCCGGCCGACATTTCTGATCCCTATGAAGTGGTTGCTCGCGCCAAGGAGCTCAGCGTCGAGCTTGGAACGCCGATCACGCCGGGCTTCGAGGCTCTGGTGTTCAAGGCATCGCGTGGAATTGAGGACATCTACGAGCTGACGTACTTCCGGAAGGATGGCAGCCGCTTTCCCGCGGTCGTATCCGTCACCGCGCTGCGCGATGCACACGACGCGATCATCGGATACCTGCTGATCGGCACCGACAACACCGCGCGCAAGCAGGCGGAA
This sequence comes from uncultured Gemmatimonadaceae bacterium, assembly GCA_964584905.1. GTDB lineage: Bacteria > Gemmatimonadota > Gemmatimonadetes > Gemmatimonadales > Gemmatimonadaceae > JALZIF01. The sequence goes on from CAZPCC010000293.1 coordinate 650, forward strand.
GAGGCACTGCTCCAGGCAGGGGCGCTTCAGAACGCCATTTTCAACAGCGCCAACTTCTCGAGCATCGCCACCGACGCGAAAGGCGTCATCCAGATCTTCAACGTCGGGGCCGAGCGGATGCTGGGATACACGGCTGCGGAGGTACTGAACAAGATCACACCGGCCGACATCTCGGATTCAGACGAAGTGATCGCCCGCGCAAAGGCCCTTAGCATGGAACTCGGAACGCCGATCACGCCGGGGTTCGAGGCGTTGGTGTTCAAGGCGTCTCGCGAAATCGAGGATATCTACGAGCTGACGTACATTCGTAAGGACGGAAGTCGGTTTCCCGCCGTGGTCTCGGTGACGGCGCTTCGCGATGCGCAGAACACGATCATTGGATATCTGCTCATCGGCACGGACAACACGGCGCGCCAGCAGGTCGAGGACGAGCGGATGAGGCTCGACCAGCGATTGCGCGATCAGCACTTCTACACGCGCTCGCTCCTCGAGAGCAACATCGATGCGCTGATGGCGACCGACCCCCGCGGTATCATCACCGATGTCAACAAGCAGATGGAAGCATTGACCGGGTGCACGCGCGACGAGCTGATCGGCGCGCCGTTCAAGAACTACTTCACCGATTCGAGTCGTGCCGAAGCCGGCATCAATCTCGTACTGAACGAAGGGAGGGTCACGAACTACGAACTTACCGCACGAGCCAGAGACGGCACCCTGACAGTGGTTTCTTATAACGCCGCTACCTTTCACGACCGCGACCGCCGTCTGCAGGGTGTATTCGCAGCGGCACGTGACATGACCGAGGTGAAGCGCATCGAGCAGGCACTTCAGCAGAAGAATGCCGAGCTCGAAGACGCCAGCCGCATGAAATCCGAATTTCTCGCAAACATGTCGCATGAACTTCGGACGCCGCTGAACGCCATCATCGGGTTCTCCGAGGTGCTCAACGACGGCCTGCTCGGCGACATGACGGACAAGCAGCGCCGATTCATCGGCGACATCTTCAAGAGCGGCAAGCACCTGCTTTCACTCATCAACGACATTCTCGACCTCTCGAAAGTGGAAGCGGGGAAGATGCTGCTCGATCTCGCTTCGGTGGAAATTTCATCGCTTTTGAGGAATAGCCTGTCGATCATCAAGGGACAGGCGGCGGCGCGGCGCGTTATGGTAGAGATGCGCGCCATTGACGATCTTGGCGCCATGAATGCCGATGAGCGCAAGGTCAAGCAGATCGTCTACAATCTGCTCTCCAATGCGGTCAAATTCACCGCTGAGGGCGGCGAGGTGACCCTGGCGGCCGACAGGGTGCCTCGCGATGATGTCGTCGTACTCTCCGGAACAATGCCCGGCCGCACGCTCCCGCTGGCTGAAAGCGCCTTCTCGGAATTCCTCAAGATCAGCGTCACTGACAACGGTATTGGCATGTCTCCGGAGGGACTCCAGCAGCTCTTCAGACCGTTCAGCCAGGTTGACAGCGGCCTGTCGCGCAAATTCGAGGGGACGGGCCTGGGACTCGCCATGGTCAAATTGCTCGCTGAGCTGCACGGCGGAACGGTAGCAGTGGAAAGTGCTGTGGGGCAGGGCTCGTGCTTTACCGTCTGGATCCCCATCCGTACGCCCCTGGAGGTGGAGGAAGCTCAGGCGGAAACGCGCATAGCCGCTCCGAGCGAGCCTGGCGACGGATCGCGCACGGCGCTTGTGGTCGAGAGCAATCACGAATCCGCGGAGCTGATCCGCATGCAGCTCGAGGCGGAGGGTTTCAGAGTGCTTCACGCCACGACTGCGGAGGAGGCCATGGCGATCGCCAAGCAGGAACGGCTTGCCTTGATAACGCTCGACATCATAATGGCCGATGCGGACGGCTGGGTCTTCCTCAAGAGCGTCAAGTCAAATCCATCGATGAAACTCATCCCGGTGGTGATCATCTCGATTCTCGCCGATCGAACGAAGGGATTCGCTCTTGGCGCCGCGTCCGTGCTGCAGTTACCTGTGTCGCGACAGGAGCTGTCCGACACCCTCGCCGCGCTTGGCCTGTCGCCCGTTTCCGGAGACCGGTCGGTCAAAGTCCTGATCGTGGATGACGATCCCAGGGCGGTGGAGCTGATCGCGGTTCGTATGAGCGGACTCGCGAGCACCGTTCTTCGCGCCTACGGGGGACGCGAGGCCATCGCGATGGCCCAGCGCGAACTGCCGGATCTGATTGTGCTGGATCTGCTCATGCCGGAAGTCAACGGTTTCGACGTAGTGGAGGCGCTCAGCGAGAATCCGGCCACCGCCTCAATTCCCGTGGTCGTCGTCACCGCCTCGGAAATCAGCGACGCTGATCGCATCCGGCTGAATGGTTGTGTGTCCACGATCATGGGCAAAGCGGGCTTCGATGGTAGGCGCTTCATGGGTGAGGTCCGTCGCGCGATGGCCGGCCGCGAAGTGGTCGCCTGACGTGGCGACAGTCTTGATCGTCGAGGACAACGAGACGAACATGAAGCTGTCGACATTCCTTCTCGAGTCGGCGGACTACATCGTCATCGCCGCGACGAACGCTGAAACGGGGCTGACGCTCGCACGGGAGAGGCATCCCGACCTGATCCTGATGGATATCCAGCTTCCGGGAATGGACGGCCTTCAGGCGACGGCGCTGCTGAAAGCCGACGACGCAACGCGAGACATTCCCGTGATCGCGCTGACAGCGCTGGCGATGAAAGGCGACCAGGAGCGGATTCTTGCCGCGGGGTGTGATGGGTACATCGCGAAACCCCTCGACTACAAGACGTTCCTGAACGTCGTCGCTGGTGCCTTGGCGAAGACGCGTCGTTAGAATTTCCCGGCAGTGCGGACTCAGTGATCGCCAGTTCCTCGGAAGCGAGCGCCGTTCCCAGACGACAGGCCCAGCCAGTTCCTCGCTGATCCGGAGTCTCGCATTCAGTGGTGGGGGCGATTATTCTTCGATCCTGCGCACCGGTGTGAATTCGATGGCAGGGACGAGGAATAACATTGGGCACAACCTGGGAGACGAGACGATCTCCAGCCAAATGAGCCGGTCTCACCCCTTGCCCCTGTAGCTCAGGTGGATAGAGCAGCGGTTTCCTAAACCGTTGGCCGGGTGTTCGAGTCACCCCAGGGGCGCTTCGGCCCGTAGGGCTTACTGACGAGGGGCCCTGCAATTCGGGCCAGACTCGCAATTCAATCTTCACGCACGGTACTTCCAAACTCATGACTCGCACCGGCGCGGCCGCCAGGCCGCCTGTCGATATTGAAGAACGCGCGTACTCGCTGCTCGGCTGGGCGCAGACGAACATTCGCGCTGTGATCATCGGGCTCGTGATCATCGTGGGGCTGATCGTAGGGCTCTGGGTATACGTCGTCACCCAGGCGAACAAGGAGCAGCGTGCCGCGGCCGAAGTGGCCAGCGCGTCCAGCGCGGTCGCGGCCGGGAACTACGCGCTCGCGGAGACGGATCTCACGCGCATCGTTCAGCAGTTCGCTGCTACCGACGCGGGTAAGCAGGCCGTGCTCCTGCTTTCCGAGGCGCTGTACGGCCAGGGCAAGTACGAGCAGGGGATCGAGCAACTGCAGCGGTATGTGGGCAGCGCCCCCGATCACATGAAGGCCGCATTCCATTCTCAGATTGCGGCTGGCTATGAGGAGATCGGCAATTTTCCCGAAGCGGCGGCGACTTATCTCCGGGCAGCGGAAGTGGCGCGGTTCGAAGCCGACAAGTCCGTGTACCGCGCCGACGCCGCGAGAGCGTATACGCTCGCGGGAAACACGGCGGCTGCCAAGCAACTCTGGGAGGCCGAAGCGGCCGATCTGTCGAGCCCGGTCTCGGGGGAGGCGCGGGTGCGCCTTGGAGAGCTGGACGCCCAGCCCGCGCGGCCGGCCGCGGCCAGATAGGAGTGATCTGAGATTTGCCAGCCCGGTGCAGTGCACCGGGTCTTTTTTTTCGGGCTTGTGACGCGAGCTTCTGCCTGCTCGGTATGTTGAACACCTCACAATCCACTTGAGGTGCGCCCGCCTTGGGCCAACTGCCGCCAAGGTGATTGTGTTCTGTCGCTCATCGATACACTGGAAAGCGGCCCATGGGTGGGAAACGCCCAGAGCGTCCGAAATGGCGAGGGCTATAGTACGTATAATATGTGTTATGTAAACTAAGAACGTGGGAAACTGTGGATAAGGCCCTACCCTGTGGATTATGTGGAGAATTTCGGCCGCAACCGCCGACGACCGTAATCACCGCAGCTCGAGACTTCACTGCCTCGTACCGGCTTCAGCCGCGGTCGGCCCATGATTGACGGCGGGCTTTCCTGACAGCGAACGCCAATGCTACGGTGACCGCAATCCGCCTTCACTCACTTGCACCTGAGGTTGAGCGGTGGCAGCGGTCCGCCTGTCTGTGGCGAACGCTTCAAGACCGACCGCTCCAGGTGGATCCATACGCGCCGCGAAAGAAAGCTCATGCTGGCCCGATGAACGAACCCTTGGGGTTACTGCGTGATAAACAACCTTATGAAACGGATGCTAAACGCCGGTTTACCAAGTAATTACAGTCAAACCAACTGAGCGGAAGGCCTGCTTCTCCCGCAACTTGTACCCAGCCATGTTCGTCGGCGGCACCTCTCTGTCAATTCGGCCGAGTTCGGTAGCCAAATTGCGGAGCTCGCGTCAGGCCTCCCGCAAGGAACCATCGAAAACGATTGTCGCTTTTCCTCTAAGCCTTGGAGGTTGGGCGCCGTCCGCCGGAAGCTCGACCTCCAGCATGCTGCCCGAGCTGGTCCGCATTCTGAGGGGAGGCTCAGACATTCCCCAACGATCGAGAAGTATCGCACACGCCGCCGCTCCGGTGCCGCAAGCCAGCGTCTCGTTTTCCACACCGCGCTCATAGGTGCGATATCGCCATCCCTCCGCGGATCGCGAAACGAAATTCACGTTCGCGCCGTGTGGAAAAGCTTCGTGACTTCGCAATGTTTTGCCACGGGTCATTACAGGCGCCGCATCCGCGTCCTGACAGACGATCACCACGTGCGGCACGCCGAGCTCCAGGTAGCCCATCAGACTCTCTCCTGAGGCCAACGGGACGCGTGGAGCGAGATTCTCGATAAGGCTGTGTGGCAGCGTCAGCTCGATCTCTGGAATCCCGTCGATTACTCGGGCGTTGATGGTGCCGACTCCGGCTTCGAACTGAAATCCCTCGACCCCCTGTCTTGGCGACACCACTCCAAGCTCCACGGCGAGTCGCGCCGCGCAGAGTGTGGCGTTTCCGCAGAGAGCCGCCAGCGAGCCGTCGGCGTTGAAGTAACGCATGGCGAACGACGAAGCGGCGGAGCTTTCCATGAGCACCACCCCGTCAGCTCCGACTCCCGTGCCGCGGGCGCACAGCCGCTGGATTCGAGCGGGCTCGGCGAAGGGATGAGCGGGGCGGTCGCGGACGTCGAAAAAGACGAAGTCGTTCCCCGACCCCGACATCTTGATGAACGGCGCCCGCTCGCCGGACTCCATGTCAGACCTTTCCGGTGAGCGACCACCAGCGGAGCCGCCAAACCATCCAGATCGCTTCCCAGACGATCCGCCGCGACATCTTGCTCTGCCCCTCGGTGCGGTCGACGAATACGATCGGAATCTCGACGATGCGAAACCCGGCGCGCCATGCCCGAAAGCTCATTTCGATCTGAAAGGCGTACCCGTTCGAGCGGACATCCGAGAGCGGAATGGCTTCCAGTACCCGCCGGCGAAAGCACTTGAAGCCTCCGGTGCCATCGAACAGTGGGAGTCCGGTAACCATTCGCGCGTAGATGTTGGCTGCGTAGCTGAGAATGAGGCGCGAGATCGGCCAGTTGACAACCGTCACCTTCCCCTGGCGATATCGCGAGCCGAGGACCAGATCGGAATCCTCTGCGGCATCGAGAAACAACGGAAGGTGGTTGGGGTCGTGCGAGAAGTCCGCGTCCATCTCGAAGATGAATTCGAAGTCGCGCTCGAGAGCCCACTTGAAGCCCGCTAGATAGGCGGTACCCAGACCCATCTTTCGCGGCCGGTGGAGGATGTGCACACGGCTCGATCGCTCGGCCATCTCATCGACTACGGCTCCCGTCCCATCCGGCGAGCCATCATCCACTACGAGGATGTCGATCTGCGAGCCCTGCGACAGCACCGTCTCGATGATTCGGCGGATGTTTTCGCGTTCGTTGAAAGTCGGTACGATGACGAGAGCCCGTTCAGGCACGTCGCCCGCGCTCCCTCACAATGCCGACGACAGCGATCAGGCCGGTAAGGGCAAGGGCGACCAGAGTGATCGCCTTGCCAATCCCGTACGCAGGGTCCTCGAACGCCAGCCGGACTTCTTGTGCGCCGGCCGGCAGCGGCACGCCAATAAAGGAATAGTCGGCTCGACCGGTCGGCACTTCCCTTCCCTCAACGGTCGCCGTCCATCCCGGATACCAGTTCTCCGAGACGACCAGCGCTGCGCCTTCCGGCGCTGGTCCGTCGAGCTTGACGACAATGGTCGAGGGAGAAGGCCGTTCCGCGGAGGCCCGTATGTTCAGCGGTTCTGGAAGCGCGGAGACCTGGGCTCCCTCTATCGCCGCGGACGAATCGAACAGAGCTGCCAGAGCGATGTCGAATCGGGGGTCGAGCACTGTGTTGCGTGTGGCCTCGGCCGGTGCCTCGACATACACCGGTGCGACCCAGGCAGGCGGATTGTCTTCCGCAAACTCGTATACGTAGGCGGTGGATCCGAGCGCGTTTTGCACCGGTCCGATTCGGTGCGTCAGCTGCGCACCCAGCTGCGGCAGAGAGTCCGGCAGCTCCACGTTCGTCAGCAGGTACCGGGTATTCGTCAGGCGACGCCATTGCGCGCTAGCCACATTCGGTGGAGGGCTCGGTGACTTGACTCCCGCCAATTCCACCCAGCGCTGCAACTCGTTCCCCTGATGTCCTGTCGACGCGCGGATTCCATGGATCATGAGTGCATCGCCGCTCAACAGCGGATCACGCGTCGCGAGTCCCTCACTGCTGAACGGAATTGCGAACACGCGTCCGGAGTCAGTGACGCTCTGCAGGAAGCGCAACGCGGAATCGGAGGCGTAGAGCTCCGATGCGGGCGGCGAGAACCGAAAGTAGTTTCGAGCCACGCTCCAGAGATCGGCTGCCACCAGCACGAGGATGGCCCATACGAAGGCTCGAAGCGGAATCCTGTCGCTGCGCCAAAGGAGGACCGCTCCCGCCGTGAGAGCCACGAAAAGAAACGCGCGCCAAGCTCCGATCATGAGTTCAGTGCGGTTCTCGGTGGCAACGCCAGCGAGACCCGGAGCCGCCAATGTCTCGGCGATGGAGGTCAGCGCTCCGGTGCTCGCCAGGACCGCCATGAAAAGGCCGAATACCACCCACGCGACGAAGTAATTCCGACCCTTCTCGCCGGCCAGAATGCGCTCGAGTCCCACCGCCGCCAGCACGGCTACCGTTAGCGACAGCAGGAAGTAAATCATGCTCGGTGCCCGCACTACGCTCATCATCGGCAGCAAGTACCAAATGCGGTAAAACGGGGTGTAACCGCCTAGCGCGACGAGGAGAACGAAGAATCCGGCGATGGCCCAGAACCTGACGAATCCGCGTCGCTGAGCGGATCCGAATGCAGCTCCCGCCAGCATGAGGACCGAGGCGCCAAGATAATCGCTATGCAGCTTGATGCCGTTCGGACCTGAGTACGTCTCCAGAAAGCCGGTGAACTGTGGTAGATAGGCGTTGAGCAGCTCGTGGGGGGGTTGTGAGTACGACGTGGCGTACTCCCAACCACGGGCGACTCCTCGTGAGGCGTACGGCAGGTATTCGAAGAACGGCGCGAACTGAACCGCGCCGATTCCCATGCCGAGCAGGGCGGCTCCCAGCGCACCGGCTAATCGGAGCAGTGCCGTGCGGCGCTCGAGAGGTGCTTGGTCCCTCCTGAATGCCAGCCATAAGGTGTACGCGCCGGCGAACGCACCCAGGTAATACGTCATCTGGTAGTGCGGGCTGAGTACGCTCAACCCCGTTGCAAGGGCTATCACCGCGTAGGCCCAGATGCGCCCGTCACGAACGGCGCGCAAGATCATCCAGAGCAGCAGCGGAGCAATCGCGCTGACGTAAAGCTTTCCGTCGTGCCCGGGCGATACCAGCGACGCGATCTGTCCGCTCAGCATGTACGCCAACCCGCCGGTCAGCGCGGGATGGAATCGGAATCCCCAGGCCCGCAGCATGCCGTAGGCGAATACGCCGGCCAGGAAAATATGGATCAGAAATCCCCACGTCATCGCCGAATCGGCGGGGATGATCGCTCGCAGCATGAACGTAGGATAGAATATGTCGCCGTGCTGCGCGGCCATGTATGGAAGCCCGCCAAGAATGTACGGATTCCATTGTGGAAAGCCGGCGCCCTGCTGAAGCATCGCCGAGGCGTACTCTCGATAGGCAAAGCCGCCGTATTGATCGCTGTATGGATTAACGAGAAACCCCCCGCGCAGCGCGGGATATCCAAGCGCGAGCGTCGCCAGCGCATAAACGACGGTGACCCACAGTCCGGCAAATCGCGGCGCGTCGAGCACCGCCGCCGGTTCACGGTGACGAGGAGGTGTCTGGGGCATTGGAGCGGGTTGCGCGCACGGCTCCGTACGCGAGAAATAGCAACGCAGGCATGAGCTCGAGCAACGTGAGCCAGAGCCGCGAGACGATCACCAGAACAGTCGCACTCGATACGGCAAAGCCGGCGTTGGCGAGTGCTGTGCCCATCGACACCTCGCGGACTCCGAGTCCTGCCGGTGCGATGAGTACGACGAATCCGAGCACGTACGAACCGGTGAAAACTGCTATGTAGAGCGAAGTGGCGCCAGGCGCGGAGCCGAGCACGCCGAGCGTGAGCAGCTGAAAGGCGATGCCATACATTATCCACGCGATAGACGAGGCCACCACTGCAAACCAGAGTGAGCGAGCCGGGAGCGCCGGTATCTCGCGCGCATCTCGTCTCAGCAGCCGCGCTGCGAGACGAACGAGCGCGGGGATGGCGGCAGGAGCAAGCACCACCCCCGCGGCTGCCGCGGCAATGAGCGCTATCCCCAACGAAGAAAAACCAAGCAGCTCGGCGCCGGTTACCGCAGCGACGACGAAACCCGCAATCAGATTGATGACCGTCACGACCAGGGCGGATCCGGCCGCGACCGCGCCAGACACGCCGCGCTGCTGAGCCAGGTACGCCATCGCGCCGAGCTGCCACACCTTCCCCGGTAGATAGCGGCCCAGGTTGGAGACTGTCCATATACGGGCAGCGTCCAGATAGCCCAGCTTTTGGCCCCACCCGCCGACGACGACGCGCCAGGTCTGGATGAGCAGGCCATAGGTCAGCAGCACGATCACACCCGACCCGGCGACGATGCTCCATCGTGGATCGAGGCGTGCCGCCGTAGCGGCCACGTCGTCCCATTGCCCACGGAGACGGTCGAAGGCGAACCAGATCACTGCCGCCGCGAGTACTCCCTGGGCGCCCCATATTATCGGACGCCTAGCGCGCATCGAGAGCCTGACGATAAATATCGGCGTAGCGGGCGGCGACGGCTTCGGGCGCGAAAGTGGCCAGCGCGGTACGCCGCCCCGCCCGACCGAGGGCCGATGCACGCGACGGTTGCGCTACGAGAGCATCCAGCGCGCGGGCCAGCGCCTCCGGCGCCGCCGGTGGCACGAGCACTCCGGTCCGTCCATCGTCGATCACATCGGGCAGCCCTCCAGAGGCGGAGGCGACGACCGGGGCCTCGCACAGCTGTGCTTCGACGGCGACCATTCCCAGCCCTTCCTCGATCGACGGCACCACGACGACCGATGCCTGGCGATAGTGCTCGGCCAGAGCGCGCTGCGGTTGCGGCGGCAGCCATTCGAGCCGGCCCGATATCCCCAGCGCCTCTGCCTGACGGCGCAGATTCTCGCCGTCAGGCCCGTCGCCGATCAGGCGCAGCAGGACTTCCTCACGCATTCCAGCTACCGCATCGAGCAGATGGTTGGCCCCCTTCTGGGCATTGAAGCGTCCAACGAACAGGAGCAGGCGTCGCTCTCGCTGGCCGCCGGGTGAGAACAGTTCGGTTGCGGCCGGCATCGGCGCGACCATTGGCGCGGATTCCGGGGCCATCTGCCGCACTTCGGTCGCGAGCCAGTTCGAAACGGTCGTGGCAACCGCGCTCTGGCTCAGTACCCATCGCAAGCCCCTGCGGGCGGTACTCGAGGAGAGAGCCACTCGCACATCTGTGCCGTGCATGGTTGTGACCATGGGAACTGCGCTGCCGCTCGCAGCGGCTACTCCGCTCGGGAACCACCAGTGCGCATGGACGATATCGCTGCCATGTCCGTGCACGGCGCGGGCGACCGCTCGTCTCGCAGCAGCGATGAACGAGAGCATCGTCAAACCTCCGAAGCGGCGCGTCTCCTCGATCATCGAGCCGGTATACGCCAGAGTTTCCCACGAGGCGGGCGCATAACGAAAGCGGGTCACCCCTATTCCGCTCAGCGATGACGCGGCGGCCAGCCCCGGTGCCGAGGGCGCCACCGCGTGCACCGAGACACCGCGAGCGGCCAGCGCCACGGCCAGTCGAAGTATGAACGCCCCTGCCCCGTCGTCCTCGTGCCGCGGAAACGAGTGCGCGACGAAGAGGACGCGCAGCGGTTCATCCGCCGGAGTCGTCAGCGGTAATGGAGTGAAGGTCATCCAGCCGCCGGCGCAGCTCGCGCAACTCGGCGCGCTGGACCGCGATCATTTCGCCGAGGATACCGCCGACGAACAGCACCACGCCGGTTATGAATGAGATGATGACGAGATCGAGCAGCGGCCGAAATCCAACACCCGCGATGAACCGCACGCCCACCGCGACCAGCCCGGTGAGAAAGGCCAGCAGCATCAGGCCGGCGCCAAGGAGCCCGAACAACAGCAGCGGCTTGCGGCCGAAGCGAAGCTCGAACCACACCGAGAGCATGTCCAGCACCCCTACCGGAATGCGCCCAAGGCCGAACTTGGACCTGCCTGCATGCCTCGGGTACACAGGCACCGGGATCTCGGTGACGGTGAAGCCTTCGGCGACCGCAATCGCGATCATGTACCGGTGCCAGTCCGGCCTGACGGGAAGCGCATCCATGATCGCCCGGCTATATGCCTTGACCGAGTTGAGATCCCTCACCGGAAGGTCGAACAGGGCGCGGCTGAGTCGATTGTAAATGGACGAGACGAACTGCTTCTCGTACTTCCCCTGCTTGAAGCCGGTTACCATGTCGGCCTCGCCGGCGAGGATCGGAGCCGTCAGGCGTGGAATGTCCTCGGGCTTGAACTGCAGATCGGCCGGATAGAAGACCAGGATGTCGCCACGCGCGTGCAGATACCCGGTACGGAGGGCATCGGCGATTCCGCGCTGCACGCGGTGGCGCACCGGGCGCAGCCACGCATGCTCGGCGGCCAGCCGCTCGAGGATCGGCGCTGTCTCGTCACGTGATCCATCATCGATGACAATGACCTCATAACGCGCTTCCTGCCCAGCCAGAGCGGCGGCGGCCTGCTCGATGAACAGCGGCAGGTTCTCCGCTTCATCCTTGGCCGGCACGAGCACGCTGACATCGACGCGGGACGCCGGCGCGACTGCTCGGCCTTCGGCTCTACTTACCGGCCGCGCCGGTGTCGCCGTCAGTGCGCCAGCGCCGGAGGCTACCAGCGTCATACTCTCTTGCGCATCCGCGCCGAGAGAACGCCGAGCTGGTCACGATACTTTGCAACCGTTCGGCGGGCGATCTGTACCCCGCTCTGCTTGAGGATGTTGACGATCGCCTGATCGGTCAGCGGGTTTTTCGAGTCCTCGTCGGAGACGAGCTTCTCGATCTGCGCCTTGATTCCGCGCGCGGAGACGTCATCGCCGCCGGTGGTGCTCAGTCCTGACGAAAAAAAGAACTTGAGCGGAAGCACACCACGCGGTGTCTGCACGTACTTCTCGTTCGTAACACGACTGACCGTGGACTCGTGCATGTTGATCACCTCGGCCACTTCCCTGAGGGTGAGCGGCTTGAGGAACTGCACACCGCGCTCGAAGAACTCGCGTTGCCGGTCAACGATGAAGTTCATCACCTTGAGCATCGTCTGCCGCCGCTGCTCGATCGCCTGAATCATCCAGTTCGCCGAGTTGAGCTTGCTCGAAATGAACTCCTTGTTCTCGCCATCGAACTTCTTCTTGTCGCGCGCAATCTCCTGATAGGCGCGGCTCAGCTTGAGGCGCGGCAGATTGGCGTCGTTGAGGAAGACGTGGTAGACGGCGTCGATCTTGTCGACGACCAGATCGGGAATGATGTAGTTGTCACCGGCGCTGCTGTACATCAATCCCGGCTTCGGATCGAGCTTGGCGATCTCGTCGGCAGCCTTCTGGACGTCGCTGGGGCTGATGCCGAATCGCTTGGAAATCTCGCTCCAGCGGTGATTGATCAGCTCCTCGAAGCAATCGCGGATCAGCCTGTAGGGCACGGACTGCTCGAGACCAGCCTCGCGGAGCTGGAGCATCAGGCACTCTCGCAGGTCACGCGCGCCGACGCCAGGTGGATCGAGCATCTGCACGGTGCGGAGCATTTCCTCCGCATCTTCCATGGTGAACAGCGCGTTGTCCGCGTCGCGATCCGCCTCCTCCGCGGCCTTCTTGATGACGTCGTTGATTCCGTCGAGTATCACCTGAAGCACGCCGGCCTGACTCAATGAGATCTCGGCCGCGCGCGGCGGCATCAGATAACCCTCGTCATTGACATTGCCGATGAACTCCTCGGCCAGTAATAGCTGCCGGTCGTTGAGGTTCAGCAGCTTCACCTGATCCCAAAGGTGGTCCGAAAGGTCGCGTGAGGCGACTGTCACCGGCTCGTAGTATTCCTTCTCCTCGTGTTCCTCGCGCCCGCCGCCGGCGTCGAATCCGTTGAGTAGAATTTCCTCCCAATCGATTTCGTCAGCGGCGCTCGGCTTCTCCTCCTCCGCCTGCTCGGTCGCCTCAGCGGGGGTCTCCTCCTCGTCCTCTTCCTCGTCTTCGACCATGTCGAGAAAGGGATTGTTGAGCAGCTCCTGCTTCAGGTGCTGCTGAAGGTCGAGCAGCGGCATGTAGAGAAGATCCATCGCCTGGTAAAGGCGCGGATTGATCTTCAGTTCCTGCCGCAGCGACGTGGACTGGTGCATTCCGGCTTTCATACAGCGTTTCCTCCGTTCTCCGTCGCCGCGAACCGCGATCGCAGCCGTGCGGTCAGGGTCGGGCCGAGGTAGATCTTCGCTACGGTATCATCGAACACCAGCTCACGGACGGTGCCAGATACTTTTACCTGGCCATCGAACATGATGTACGCGCGATCAACGATGTCGAGCGTCTGCTCGACGTTATGGTCACTGATCAACACGCCGATGCCTCTGTGGCGCAGACCGGCAACGATCGACTGAATGTCGTGAACGGCGATGGGATCCACGCCGGCGAACGGCTCATCGAGCATCATGAACTTGGGTTGGGTGACGAGAGCGCGTGTGATCTCGAGCCGGCGGCGCTCTCCTCCCGAGAGGGCGAACGCGCGGCTGCTGCGTAGGTGCTTGATGCTCAGCTCATCCAGAAGCTTTTCGAGCCGCTGGCGGCGCTGCTCCCGCGACAGATCCATCGTTTCGAGAATCGCGAGGATGTTCTGCTCGACAGTCAACTTCCGGAATATCGACGGCTCCTGGGAGAGATAACCGATTCCCTTCCTTGCCCGCTGGTACATGGGCACGTCGGTGATCTCGGTGCCGTCGAGACAGATCGTACCGGCTTGTGGCTGGATCAGCCCGACGATCATGTAGAATGTCGTCGTCTTCCCTGCCCCGTTAGGTCCTAGCAGGCCGACGATCTCCCCCTGCTGAAGACGCAGTGCCACATCGTTGACTACCCGGCGGCGGCGGTACGTTTTGACGAGTCCCTCCGCCGTCAGCACGCTCTGGCGCCCCGCCGGCTGGGCCGTTGCGGGCGCCCGCACAGCCACCGGGTGCTCGCTGGTTTGCCGGAGTACTTCGGCGAGCTCGCTTCGATACTGCGCCATCTCCGCCCAGTAGCGCTCGGTGATGGTGATCGTCGCATCCGGTGCGGCGATCCCCTGCGGCGGCAGTATGATGACCCCATCGGCGGCGAGGCGCGGCATGACCGAGGTGGCCAGGTGGGCGCGGACCTCGTCCAGGCCGAGCCGGCCAGCTTCGCGTTCCACATCGCGCCCCTCGCCGCGCATCAATTCCAGATAGTCGTCGCGGTAGCGGATGGCCACTTCGTTGAAGACCGCACGCCCATCTGGACGCGCCGCCAGCACCAGCGCCTCGAGGCCGAGCGCAGTGGAACGGTCCCCCTGCGCCAGGCGATCGATCAGCTGGCTCAGTCCGAGCGGAAGATCGCCGGCTTCGCTCACGGCGTGCCTCCGGGCGGACGGGGTGCGGGCACTGGAGTCGCCGGCAGCTGCACGGGGGGCGTGGCGGCTGCTCTCTCGTCAGGCTCGAGGTAGACGCCGGACGCCTGATCGATGACGGAGACCCGCTGCACCTCTCGATCGTCGAAATTGACCGTGATCGTCCGACCCGTCACGTAGTTGATCGCCGGACGCCCCATCGTCGTATCGCGCGGAGCAAGTTGGAAGAACGACCGCGCGTTGCCGACGGCGTCCAGTCGCTCGATCGCCAGACCGGCGGAATCATCTTGTGCCACCTGTGAAGTATCGAACTCGGCGATGATCGTGTCACCCCGGAGCCAGTCGCGCTCATCTGATCGGAACCGCGTGAGGTCGGGATCGCTCTCGATGAATGCTTCCCCGACGGCGTACACGCGTTGCACGCGCTGGTCCGGCATTCGCACATCGAGTGAGTCGGCGAGCACGTCGTAGGTGGGGGAAGTTACACGCGCGCGCGTAGGGCCCCACGCAAAGGCTCGCTCGAGCTGCGCATCGATCAGGCGGAAGTCGAGAGTGTCGGCGGTGATCGTCGTACTGTCACTTATGGCAGTCGCTTCACCCATCGAGATGGCGCGCTCGAGCTTCCGGTCGCGGGCAAACACATCGATCAAGCGTCCGGTGAGCGTGAACGGCCGTTCCCCCTTCCCCTCAACTACGGGCTGGCGCATTAGCCGGGCAAACTCGCTTCCGTTGTCCACGAACGCCGAGTCTCCGCGCGCCACCATGTCCGGACGGGTGAGCACGACGTTGCCCGAGGCGTAGACGAGGCTATCCGCCTCCATAACGACGCGGTTGGCGACGACGATCACCGGATCCGAGGCCTGACCGGTGGCATCGCGCTCCACGATGCGTATCGTTGGCCGCTGCGGCGCGATCATTCGCGAGTTCGGACGGATGCCGCGAGCAGCGCGGAAGTACTCGACGATCGGGCCCCTCAGATTCGTTCCCGATGGGAGGGTCGCGTCGACGTCGACTTCAGCGCGCAGCCGCTCCTCGTTTTCCCAGTAGGTAAGGCGCCGTGAATCCAGCGTGAGGCGCGGCTCGGTGTAGTGGACGTTGCCGATGAGATTCGTCACCCGCGAATCCTCGTACGACTCGAGGCTGTCGGCGACGACGGTGATGTTCTGGGCATCGCAGACGGCGCGGACCCCGCCTCCGAGAAAGATGTGGCGCGCGCCCGAAGGCAGCGTCGTCACGTTCAATCGGGGCGCCGTTGCATAACGCGGAAAGAACCGGAATGCGCAGGGCCCTCCCGGCGCACCGCGCGCCTGCGCCGCCGCCAAAGCCGGCGTGAGCAGCAGCAGGGCTATTCCCAGCGCGCGCGGAATCACCGCCCCTCCGGTATGACGATCTCGCCGGAGCCGCCCCTTACCTGCGCAACGCGAACGTTGCGCATCTCCGGATCGGAGGTGAAACCCACCCCCGCCAGCCGCCGGGCCGGTTCGGTCAGGACGAACGCGCTGTCACTCGATATGATGTTGGCACTCTGGTCGTACCGCAGCTGCTCAGTCGTCAGGCGCCTGTTCTGCGCCTCGCTGATGACCACCACATTGCCGCGTGCCTCGGTCCTGTTCTGCCGCGTGTTGAACGTGCCCTCACGCGCGGTGAGCACGGAGTTCTCGACGCCTTCGGGGGTGAAGAACGTCAGATGCACGCCGCGAAGCTCTATCCTCGTTCCTTCATCGAAGAAGAAACCGGTGTCGGCACGCAGTATGGCCTGGCGCACGCCCCGGTCGGTGAGGATCGTGTTAATGCCGAACATTACCTGGTCGGCAGAATCGACGAGCGCGTTCGCTTCCGATGCCACGGGAGGCGTGTTGCGCTCACTGCACGCGCCGGCCCCCGTGAGTGCCGCGATCATCGTCACCACCAACCACTTGCTCATACGACCCTCGCGCGCAGCAGATCGTGCAGATGAACCATGCCGATCATCCGCTCCTCCTCGTCGAGCACGGGCATGGCCATTATCCCGTGCAGTTCCATCTGATACACTGCCGCGCTGGCAAGTTCGCCGGCGTGGGCAACCTTGGGGGTCCGCGCCATCACGTCCACCACGGGAACCCGTTGAAAGCCCTCGTCTCTTTCCATCAGCCGGCTCAGATCGCCCGCCGTCACGACTCCCAACAGCCGCCGCTCATCGTCCACGATGGCGACGGTGCCACGCCGCTCGGCGATCGGCATGATCGCATCGCGCATCGTGGATGTCGGAGGGAGCATTGGCAGACTCGCGGTGACCATCACCTCCTGAATGCGCAGCAGCCGTCGGCCTAGCGAGCCACCCGGGTGCAGTCGCGCAAAGTCTTCGCTCTTGAACCCCTTCTCCTCGAGCAGAGTGACGGCGAGGGCGTCGCCCAGGGCGAGCATCGCGGTGGTGCTGGTGGTGGGAGCCAGGTCATGGGGACACGCTTCCTCACGCACCCAGGCGTCGAGCGCGTGATCCGACTGCCGCGCGAGCGTGGAATCACGAGCACCAGCGATGGCGATTATCGGCACGCCGAGCCGCTTGAGCTCCTGCAACAGCGGGAAGAGCTCCTCAGTCTCACCGCTCTTCGAGAGCAGAATGGCCACGTCGCTGGGACCGACGATGCCGAGGTCACCATGGAGGCTCTCCACCGGATGCAGAAACGTCGCGGGCGTGCCCGTCGAAGTGAGCGTCGCGGCGATCTTGTGCCCGATAATGCCTGACTTCCCCACTCCGGAAACGATGACGCGCCCCCGGCATGCGGCCAGGGCAGCGACCGCGTCGGCAAACGACTCATCGAGCCGGCGCTCGACTTCCTGAAGCGCTTCCTGTTCGAGCCTGAGGACGCGCCGACCACGCTCGAGAAGCGCGCTCGTCATGCCCCCACCTCACCCTCGACCGCGCTCCGCTCCGCCACGTACCGCTCGGCGAGCGTATCCCATTCACCACGAGCGCCCAGCAGCAGTTCGGCAAACTCGCGAACGGCGCCATGGCCGCCGGGCCGATCGAGTTGCATCACGCAGGCGGCGCGAACCTCGGGCACGGCATTGCCGACGGCGACCGGAAGTCCGACGACGCGCAACACCCCCATATCGGGAAAGTCGTCGCCGATGAAGGCGCACTCGTCAGGCGTGATTGCCATTTCATCGAGCAACGCGAGAAATGCCGGCAACTTGCGCGCATCGCGGTCCTGCACCACCGCGTCGCACTCCAGCTCCTCGGCGCGAATGCGCACGCTCTCCGACTCACGCCCGGTTATGATCACTACACGAATGCCGGCGTTGCGGAGGAAGTGCACGCCGAGTCCGTCCTGAATGTCATAACGCTTGAGCTCGACGGGCGTGCCACCGGCATCACCGATGTAGAGTCCGCCATCGGTGAGCACGCCGTCCACGTCGAGTCCGACCAGACGGATGCGTTGGGCCAGCGCGCGGTCGAGTGTCATTGGCGCGCGCCCCACACCGCCAGGCAGCGTTCGAGTAAGGCGTCGAGCGCATCGAGTGGCAGCATGTTCGGGCCGTCGCTCGGCGCTTCGTCCGGCTGCGGATGGGTCTCGATGAACAAGCCATCCGCGCCAGCGGCTATCGCGCCCAGCGTCAACGGCGGAATGAACTCACGCGCACCGCCACTGGCTCCGCCTTCTCCTCGCCCCGGCTGCTGCACACTATGCGTCGCGTCGAAGATTACCGCCGCATTGCAGGCCTCTCGCATTCGGACGAACGACCGCATGTCGACTACGAGATCTCCATAACCGAGGAAAGTGCCGCGCTCGGTGACGGCTACTTCGGGAATCGGGAATCGGGAATCGATCGTAATGCTGCCGAAGTCCCGGATGGCCCAACGTTTCCCGATTCCCGATTCCCGTTTCCCGCAGTCCTGACCTTCTCCACCGCACCCCGCATTCCCTCAGGCTGCATCCACTGTCCTTTCTTCACGTTCACCGGGCGCCCGGTGGCGCCGGCGGCTACGAGAAGATCGGTCTGTCGGCAGAGGAATGCCGGGATCTGCAGCACGTCGGCAACCTGCGCGGCCGCCGAACATTGTTCAGGAAGGTGCACGTCGGTCAGGATCGGAAGTCCCGACGCCTGACGAACACGGTCGAGCGCGGCAAGGCCCTCGTCCAGTCCAGGACCCCGCGCGGCTCCGGCATTGGAGCGGTTGGCCTTGTCGAAGCTCGCCTTGAAAATGACTCCACCCGGGATACTCTCCGCCACGCGTGCGAGATGCTCTGCCACGCGCAGATTGAGCGCGTCGTCCTCGATGACACACGGTCCGGCGATGAGAAAAAATGCATCGCGTGGAAAGGCGGTTGAGAGCCTCATCCGCTGGCGTGAACCGGATCGCTGGTCAACCGTCCCGACGTCACCTCGCGGGCATTGCGCACCTTGAGCGCGGCGCCGACGAAGCCGGCGAACAGCGGATGGGGACGCGTGGGGCGCGACCTGAGCTCGGGATGAAACTGGCAACCGATGAACCACGGATGATCGGACAACTCGATGATCTCTACAAGCGCTCCATCGGGCGATACACCGCTCAACCGCATCCCGTGAGCAGTGAACTGATCCCGATAGGCATTGGCAAACTCGTAGCGGTGCCGGTGGCGCTCGCTGATTTCCGGAACCCCATACATTTCGGCAGTCATCGAGCCTGGCCGCAGCCGGCAGGGATAGGCACCTAACCGCATGGTGCCGCCCATGTCGGTAACGTGCTGCTGGGATTCCATCAGCGAGATGACCGGATGCTCGCACTCCGGCGCGAATTCGCTGGAGTGGCTGTCATCGAGCCGTAGCACGTTGCGGGCGAACTCGATCGTTGCCGCCTGCATGCCAAGGCAAATGCCGAAGAACGGCATCCCGCTTTCCCGCGCCCAGCGAATTGCCTCGACCATGCCCTCCACACCGCGCACGCCGAAGCCGCCAGGCACCAGCAAACCATCGTAGTCGCGCAGAATCTCGCCGGTGCGTTCGGCGGAGGTGAACAGGTCGCTGAGTATCCAGTCGATGTCGACGCCCGTATCGTTCCCAATGCCACCGTGGATCAGCGCTTCCTGTACGCTCTTGTAGCTGTCGACGAGCGTGGTGTACTTGCCGACAACGGCGATGCGTACGCGCGCGGACGGATCGGTGATCCGCGACACGAGCCGGCGCCAGTTCGTCAGGTCAGGTTCCTTTGCGCCGGTGAGCTGAAGCCGCTGCACAACGCGTGCGTCGAGTCCCTGCTCGTGAAACGAGAGAGGAATCTGGTAGATCGTCGGCACATCACGGCTCTCGATGACGGAGCCGAACTCCACGTTGCAGAAAAGTGCGATCTTTCGCTTGGTGTCCTCAGTCAGCGGCCGCTCGGTGCGGCAGATGAGAAAATCGGGCTGGATTCCGATCTCCATCAGCTCACGTACGGAGTGCTGCGTCGGCTTGGTCTTCACCTCGCCCGCAGCCGAGATGTACGGTACCAGCGTCAGGTGGATGAACAGTGCGTTCTCCCGGCCGAGATCGTGGCGGAACTGGCGGATGGCTTCCAGAAACGGCTGCGATTCGATGTCGCCGACGGTCCCGCCGATCTCGACGATCACCACGTCGTTCTCAGGCGCCAGACGCCGCATCGCACTCTTTATCTCGTCGGTGATGTGCGGAATCACCTGGACCGTCGATCCGAGATACTCCCCCCGGCGCTCCTTGGTGATGACGTTCAGGTAGATGCGGCCGGTCGTGACGTTGTTTGCCTGCGATAACGACCGATCGATGAAGCGCTCGTAATGCCCAAGATCGAGATCGGTCTCGGCGCCGTCATCGGTGACGAACACCTCGCCGTGCTGGAACGGCGACATGGTGCCCGGATCCACATTGATGTACGGATCGAACTTCATCATCGTGACGCGCAGGCCGCGCTCCACGAGCAGCCGACCCAGCGACGCGGCAGCGATCCCCTTGCCCAGAGACGAAACCACGCCGCCCGTCACAAAGATGTACTTGGTGGTTTGCTGCGAAGGAGTCGTCTGCATTATCCCCGTCTCGAAATGAAGGCGTTCCAGTGCGCGTTGGCATGCGCGAGATCTTCCTCCGTGTCCACACCCGACGGAGCGGCTTCGGACGTGGCGGCGACCCCCATGTCCATTCCGGCGGCGATAGGCCGCAGCTGCTCCAACCGCTCGATGCGCTCGAGCTTGTGCTCAGGCAACGCGACCCACTGGGCCAGCGCCTCGCGGCGATAGGCGTACACGCCAATGTGCTGGCGCACGACCGTCGCCTGCAGCTCCTCGTCCACTTCATCCCGAAGAAATGGAATGGCTGCCCGTGAAAAATACAGCGCCCGGCCATCGTCGGCAGTGACGACCTTGACCACTCCCGGCGTGAGCAGGATGTTCGCGTGGGCCGGAGCACTCGCCGTGCCGAGCTCGAACCGGCCGCTGGTGACCATTTCAGCAGCCCCGCGTACCGCCGCTTCCGGGATGTAGGGCTCATCACCCTGCACGTTCACCACTACGTCGTAGCCGCGATACGCCTCACGAGCGGCAACCTCGGCGACCCGGTCAGTTCCCGAAGGATGTCCCGCGCCGGTCATCTCACATTCGGCGTCCTCGCCGGCAAGCGCGTCGCGCACCTCTTCGCTGTCGGTTGCCACCACGCACCGATCGATTCCTTCGAGTGCCGCTACTCTGCGCCACACCTGAACGATCAGCGGAGCGCCGCCGAGCAACCGGAGCGGCTTGCGTGGCAAGCGCGTGGCTCCGAGGCGGGCCGGAATCACCGCGAGGATCGACACGTCGCGGCAAAAAGCGCGGAGGCGGATGCAAAATTCACGCCAGACAATATACCTCGCGCGCGGCGCAACTGCAAAGGATGGCGCCGGACTTAACGCCCGAAGCTGACGCCGAGGCTGATCTCGCTGTCCCCGGAGGCGGGATCGTGCGTGAAATCCAGTCGCAACGGCATGAGCGACAGCCTGAGACCGAGGTTCTGCACCAGATCAGGGAGTGAGTCGATACCGGCGGATCCCATCATGTGCCGCAGCGATATGGTGGGAGGGCCCAGGATCGGAACGCGATACCGCTCAATCGGGAAGTCGTAACGCGATTCAACGAAGATGAGTTGATCGCCTCCGAACGAGAGAAGATCACGAGTGGGAAGAGTTCCCGACCCTCCCAGATAGGCAAAGCGCTGGGGACCCGCGCGGTCACCTGCCGTTAGGACGGTGTGCAGCTCCAATGCAAAGCTCTGGGTGCCAAAGGTCGGGAAGGTCACTGTGGAGTGGCCAGTCGACTGAACGAACCGTGCATCGCCCGGGGCATCGAGAACGATCTCCGTCTCCAGAGTTGCCCGGATGTCCACACCTTCTCGTATCCACTCGACTCCGATTCCGGCGAGCGCCGATCTCACGTCGCCTCGTGCGATGGCCGGATTGAGGCGTGACATCCCTTCGACCGAATCGCGGCGATCGAACGCACTCCAGGGCGCGCGCGCATGCGTCGATGCGTCGCGAGCGAGCTGTCCGCCTAGCCAGGCGCTCCAGAGGGTGGCGCCGCGCTCCCACATGCGGCCTGCCCGCAGGGCAGCGTTCCGCGAACGATAGTAGTTGCGTACGTCCCTTCCCAGGATCAGCGCGGCTGCCGCGTTGAGCTGGTCCTGACGGATCCAGCCATCATTGGTGCGCGTCTCCCGCCCAATGCGTGCGTCGGCGAACCAGAGCGATCCTCCACCCGCGTGCACCGATATGAGCGGGTCTATCTCGCCGGTAGCGGATCGATAGGTAATGGTCGGATCGACTTCGATCGCACCATCGGCGAGCGTGACACGCGGTCCCCACGGCAGGCCGAGCCCATCGACACGAGTGTAGGTAGGCAGCCGAAGTCCACCGGGGAACGGCAGCGCCAGCAGCGGACCGGGGTCGATTCGCATCGGCACATAGCTGATCTCGAATCCTCCGCCAACCCGCGTCACGTCGAACTCCACTTCGCGCATGCATTCCGTTTCACCGGTGACCGTGGCGAGCGAGGACGGGTACACGCACCCGCCGAGCGCAATGGCGCGCCCCTCGATCATCCCCCCAGGGTGCATGAAGAGATCGCCGCCTATGACGACTACGTCGCCCATCACGTGCGCACCGACGGCTGCATCTCCGCCGACCACGAGCACCGTCCGCTGCGAGGTTGAACCGCGTGGCAACAGGACCGAACCGGTGTCCGCGGGAACGACGTCGTGCGGAGCGGCCAAAGCTTCCCTCGCAAGGGTGCCGGCGCGCCCCGGCCCGGAGCGCCGAAGCCGGACCTCCTGTGCCTCAATGAGGGGGGCGGCCATCGTCGCCACTGAAGCGAGCAGAAGCGCGAGCCTCACGCCGCGGCCATCGAGAGAAAGTTCTCCAGCATGCGCGGCCCGTGATCGGTCAGTACGCTCTCCGGATGGAACTGCACACCCCAGATCGGCAGGGTTGCATGTCGGAGGGCATGGATCTCCTCCCGGTCATCCATCGCTACCGCACTTACGCGCAGCGACGATGGGAGCGAGGCTCGTTCGACAAGCAGCGAATGGTAGCGCATTACGGTGACCGGCGACGGAACGTTCGCGAACAACTCCGTGCCGTCGTGCTCGATTTGCGAGACTTTGCCGTGCATCACGCGGCCGGAGCGAACTACGCGGCCGCCGTACGCCTCACCTATCGCCTGGTGTCCCAGACACACGCCGAGGATGGGTATGATTCCGCCCCATCGCTTGATGACAGGCACGGTGACTCCCGCCTTGGCGGGCGTGCAAGGTCCGGGCGAGAGAACTATCGCCGAAGGGTGCATCCGCGCGATGTCGTCGACCGCCAGGGCGTCGTTGCGCACGACGAGCGGTTCGGCACCGAGCTCGCCGAAAATCTGCACGAGATTGTACGTGAACGAATCGTAGTTGTCTATGACGAGGAGCATCGCGGCCTGCGCGGCGCGCGAGGCGACGCGGGTTGATTTTCGCATTCAGCTTCGAGGATGATACTGCCGATGAACCGTGCGCAGGTACTCCCGGTCGACGTGGGTATAGATCTGCGTGGTGGAGATATCGGCATGACCTAGCATTTCCTGCACCGCGCGGAGGTCTGCCCCGCCCTCGAGCAGGTGGGTGGCGAATGAATGCCGCAGTGTGTGCGGGGAGACTCGCTTCGTGATGCCGGCCCGTTCCACGTATTTTCGCAGAATCTTCCATGCTCCCATGCGAGTGAGCGGGCCTCCGTTCGCGTTGAGCAGCAGGATCCCCTCGGTCGCTCCCCTGTCCAGCCTGGGACGCAGCTCTCGCAGGTAAACGGCGAGTGCGCCGATCGCTCCGCGACCGATCGGCACGAGTCGCTCCTTTCCACCCTTGCCGAGCACCCGTACCACGCCCTCGTCCAGCAGCACATCATGACGAGAGAGCCCGGTAAGCTCCGACACGCGTAGTCCCGCGCCATATCCCAGCTCGAGCAGGGATCGGTCGCGAAAGACGAGCGAATCGTCGAGAGTCGGGGCGGCAAGGAGCCGCTCGACCTCGTCGACCGTGAGAACGTCAGGCAGTGTCTGCCAGCGCTTGGGCGTTTCCAGCCGGTCGCTCGGATCGCTCGTAAGGTATCCCTCGCCAAGCAGAAATCGAAAATAGACTCGTACCGCGGAAACGTTCCGGCGAATGGAGGCCGGCGCCAGACCCAGGTCCTTCAAGTGGTACACGTACTCACGGAGCAGTCGAGGTGTCGCGGCGGCTGGCGCATCCGCGCCCCTGCTCTGCGCGAAGATCGCGAATCGGGCGAGATCACGCTCGTACGCCTCGTGGGTGCGGTCGGCCGCGCCTCTTTCGAGTACCAGGTAGTCGGCGAAGTGGTCGAGGAGGAACTCGGGGTGAACGGTGGATGGGATCATTCGCCGTTCCCACCGCGCTTGCGCCTGACGAACCAGATGGCCAGGCCGATGGCGACGACGACGCCGGCTGCAATGGCGGTCGTGCGCGAGAGGCCGACGATTCTTTCCTGCAACGCGTCCCAGTCCGAACCTACTCTATAGGCCAGCCAGGTAATCGCTCCGTACCAGATTGCCGATGCGACGCCAATGACCAGGCCCACGCGAAGCGGCGGCATACGAGCCGCTCCTGCTACCGGCGGAACCAGCGCCCGAATCCCGGGAAGGAACCGGCTCAGAAAGAGCGCGACCATCCCCCGCTTTTCGTACATGCCGAGGAGTTTCTCCTTCCGATCGGCTCCTCCGAATCTCTTCAGCCGTCGGGAGAGCCACTCGGCACCGAAGCGGCGCGCAATGGCGTAGACAAGCATTGCCCCACTGACGTTTCCGATCCAGGTGGAAAGCAGGGTGCCTAAGGGTGTCGCCTCCCCGCGGGCCGCGAGGAAGGCACCGAATGCGACGACGGTGTCGGCGGGAAATGGCGGAAATATGTTCTCGACCGCCGCGGCGGCAGCGAGAGCGAGGTAGAGCGCCAGCGGC
Organism: uncultured Gemmatimonadaceae bacterium; assembly: GCA_964584905.1. Lineage (GTDB taxonomy): Bacteria > Gemmatimonadota > Gemmatimonadetes > Gemmatimonadales > Gemmatimonadaceae > JALZIF01. Next base: position 25,504 of record CAZPCC010000293.1, read on the forward strand.
GGCAGGTCGGTGAGCCACCCCAGCACCTGCTCGATCATGCGTCAGGCGTCCGTGTCATCCAGCGAGGCCACAGCTATGCACGCGAGCCCTTCGCCGCGGCCTATCCAGCCCATGAGCTCGTTCGACTTCCCTTTCAGTCCTATCGCGTCAGGCGCGACGTCCAGCGCCGGCGCGAGCGCCTCACGCATGCGTTGCCGGTACGGCCCAATGATCGGTCGCTCGGCGATGAGCGTCACATCGATGTTCACCACCCGCCAGCCCGCTTCGCGCACGCGCGCAACCGCGAGCCGCAGCATTTCGACCGAGTCGCGGCGCAAGTTGGCCTCGTCGGTGTCGGAAAACATCTCGCCGATGTCGCCTGCACCCGCTGCACCCAGCACAGCGTCGGTGACGGCATGAGCGATGGCATCTCCGTCGGAGTGTCCCACGAGCTGATAGTCGATCGGCAACGAGATTCCCCCGAGCCTCATCGGCCCGCCCGGCGCAAAGCGATGGGAATCGTATCCGATGCCGACGCGGGTCATCTGGTGTCGGGAATCGGGAATCGGGAATCGGGAATCGGGAACCCTTGCAATGTGCATCCGGGGAACCGATTCCCGATTCCCAATTCCCGATTCCCGAGCTTCCTCATGCCGCCTGCCCCGCGGGTTGAATGATCGAATAGTCCTGACGACGGCGTGCCGGGGTGAAGCCGGCGTCGAGGATCAGGCGGGTCATCTCCTCGACTGTGGTGCGATGGGTCGTGTTGGCGGCGGAGACGACGTTCTCCTCGATCATCAGCGATCCGAAGTCGTTGCATCCGAACCGCAGTGCGAGCTGCCCGATCTTCATGCCCATCGTCACCCAGCTGGACTGCAGATTCGGCACGTTGTCGAGCACGATGCGCGACATGGCGACGGTACGCAGGTAGTCCACGGCGTCGGTCTTCGGCTGGTTTGACATCGACGGCGTATTCTCCGGCTGCAGCGGCCAGCAGATGAAGGCGGTGAAGCCATTGGTCCGCGCCTGAACTTCGCGGACGCGCTCGAGATGTTCGATCCGCTCGGCAAGCGTTTCGCCAAGGCCGTACATCATGGTCACCGAGGTCTTCATGCCCTCGTTATGTGCGATCTCCATGATCTCGAGCCAGCGATCGGCGCCGGCCTTCTTCCTGGCAACTATGTCGCGCACGCGCTGCACCAGAATCTCGCCGCCGCCCCCCGGAATGGAGTCGAGCCCGGCCTTCTGGAGCTCGCGAATCACCTCCACCGCGTCGAGCCGGAACAGCTGGGCGAAGAAATCCACCTCGCTCGGGCTGAAGCCGTGGATGTGGATCGGGTGATACCGCTTGATGTAACGCAGCAGCTCGAGGTACCACTCGAACGGGATGTATGGATTGTGCCCGCCCTGGATCAGGATCTGAACGGCACCTAACGTCTTGGCCTCGTCAATCTTGTCACCGATCTGCTCGTACGAAAGCGTATACCCTTCGAGATGCTTTGGGCGCCGGTAGAAGGCACAGAATCCGCAGTCGGCTACGCAAACGTTCGTGTAGTTGATGTTCCGATCCACGATGAACGTGACGATCCCTTGCGGGTGAAGCTCGGCTCGAACGCGGTCGGCCTCGGCGCCCAGCTCGAGCAGAGGGGCGTTGGTGTAGAAGTCGAGAAGATCACGCATGGGCAGCAAGTGACGGCAAGAGACGAGAAACGGCCCGCGTCATGCGGCGGGCAGGAACGACAGTGTGCCGTTGGGCACGCGTCCCGCCGCTACCAGCCGGCGGAAAAATTCGGTCAGGCCGGCTAGATGCGGATACGACAATCCGTAATCGAGTCCGGACAGATACTCCGCGCATGTGGGAAGCGGCAGCCGTGTCACGCGCGCCGCCTGTTCGGCAAGCGTGCCAAGATGGGCGAGCCCCCAGTCGCGTGACTCGAGGAGCCGGGTGTGTACCGCCAGCGCGCCGGCGACGGCGACAGCTCGCTGCGCTACCCACACGGCGAATACGAACGGCTGGCCGGTCCACCGCTTCCACTCCTCACCCAGATCGTACACGTGGGGATATATTGGAAGCGCGCCTGACGAGTTCTCGCGGCTCGCCAGGAGCAACGCGGCATCGCCGATCACCAGCCGGGCGTCGTGCTCCTCGTGCGCGAACCGCCGCAGGTCCGACAGCTCTGCATCACCCGGCACGAACACCGGCTGGCATTTCCAGACCTGCTCGAACAGCAGCTCGAGCAACGCCACGCTCGTCATGGAGCTCCGGCTCACGAGCACGCGCGCGCCGCGCAGCTCCGTCACGGGGCGGCGCGAAAAGAGCAGCACGCTGCGCACTGGGCCGTCACATGAAATGGCCAGCTCGGGCAGGAGGAAATAGCGAGTGGCGCACCGCGCGTACTCGACCGCCGAGACGACGCTCACGTCGAGCGTGCCCGCGGACATGTGATGATTGAGCTGGCTAGGCGTTCCTTCCACCAGCTCCGCATCGAGTGCCACGATGCCGCGGTCGATGGCACCGTACACCGGGTAGCAGTTGATGTATGGAATCCGCCCGACGCGCACGTCAGGCTGCCTGGTTCACGGGCCGCGCCGCTTCGTAGGTGCGGAGGACGCGGTACAGCGAATCGCGCTCCACGGGGATCTTCCCAGCTCCGTGAATGAGCGCGAGTACCTGGTCGAGCGACATCGCCTGCTCGGTGGTGGCGCCGGCCTCGTGATAGATCTTCTCGCGCACCACGGTCCCCTCGAGATCATTGACGCCAAACGCGAGCGCCACCTGGGACAACGCCGGCGTCACCATTATCCAGTGCGTCTTGATGTGCGGTATGTTGTCCAGATAGAGCCGTCCGACCGCCAGATTGCGCAGATCGTCGTAGCCCGTCGTTGCCGTACCGGCACGCCCGAGCCGCTCGCCCAGCTCGTTATTGTCAGGATGATAGGCCAACGGGATGTACGTGAGAAATCCGCCGGTCTCATCCTGCAGATCGCGCAGCATGGTGAGGTGATCGATGCGGTCGTCCACCGTCTCGACGTGTCCGTACAGCATCGTGCAATTCGACCGGATGCCGAGCTGGTGGGCGATCCGGTGCACCTGCAGCCAGTCCTCGGCCGCCAGCTTTCGCTCGGCTATGGTGGAGCGGACGCCGCGGCTGAATACCTCCGCACCCCCTCCAGGGAGCGTATCCAGACCTGCCTCACGCAGAGCGATCAGCACATCGGCGATCTCCATCTTCTCGATGCGGGCAATGTGCGCTATCTCCACGGCCGTGAGCGCCTTGATGTGCACCTGGGGATGCCGCGCCTTGAGCCCGCGGAACAGCTCGGCGTAGTAGTCCAGGCCCGCCTGCATGTCCAGGCCGCCGACGATGTGGAACTCGCGCACGTAGGGATTGGCCGCTGCTTCGGCAAAGGCCTGCTCCATCGTGTAGCGATAGGCGCCTTCTTCCCTGGGCAGCCGGGCGTACGAGCAGAAAACGCACGTCTTTCGCAGGATGCAGACGTTGGTGGGGTTGATGTGCTGATTGGCGGCGAAGTACACCCGGTCGCCATGACGCGCGCGATTGGCGGCGTCTGCCATCCGGCCAAGACCCAAAAGATCGGGCGAAGTGAACATCGTCCTCGCATCGCCGGCATCGAGACGCTCGCCGGCAGACACCTTCTCCGCCACCCGTTGCAGACCGGGGTCGGTGATCCCCGCCAGATCGAGGTCGTTGACGGTGACCGGCATGATCATTCGGAGAAGCGCTGAACAGCCAGCGACACGTTATGTCCACCAAAGCCGAAGCTGTTCGAGAGCGCCGCCCGCACCTCTCGTCTGACCGAGACGTTGGGGGTGTAGTCCAGGTCGCACTCGGGGTCCGGCGTCTCGTAGTTGATGGTGGGCGGGATGATGCCTTCGCGCACGGCGAGCGTGCTCGCCACGAACTCCACCGCTCCGGCCGCTCCAAGCATGTGCCCGGTCGCGGACTTGGTGGAACTGACACTCAGTGCACGCGCATGGTCGCCGAACACCGCCTTGATCGCCCGGGTCTCGTTGACGTCGTTGGCCGGAGTGGACGTGCCGTGCGCATTGATGTAGTCCACATCGGTGAGCTGGAGTCCCGCGTCTTCGACCGCGCGGCGCATTGCCCGCTGCGCCCCTTCTCCATCCGGCGCTGGAGCCGTTAGGTGATAGGCATCTCCAGTGGCACCATACCCGACGATCTCCGCGTACATGCGGGCCCCGCGCGCCCGCGCATGCTCGAGCTCCTCGAGTATGACCACCGCCCCGCCCTCACCCATGACGAATCCGTCACGGGTCGCATCGAACGGCCGCGACGCGCGCGCGGGGTCGTCGTTCCGTTCCGACAGCGCGCGCATGTTGGCGAATCCGCCGATCGCCATCGGCGTGACCGTAGCCTCCGCCCCTCCAGCGAGCATGACGTCTGCATCGCCGTACTGGATGGCCCGGAAGGCATCGCCGATCGCATGCGCGCTCGAGGCGCACGCCGACACTGTAGCGTAGTTAGGTCCCTTGGCATTGAAGCGCATTGAGACGATACCGGCGGCAATGTCGGCAATGAACATCGGTATGAAGAACGGGGAAATAGACCGCTGTCCCCTTTCCCGATACTGGTCGTGTTGTTCCTCGAACGTCTTGAGGCCTCCGATGCCGCTGCCGATGATGACGCCGACACGCTCCGCGTCATAGCCCGTACCATTGGAGAGCCCCGCATCTTCCATCGCCTGAACGGCGGCGGCGACGGCGAACTGCGTGTACGGATCGAACCGCCGCGACTCCTTTCGATCCATGTACTTTGCGACATCGAATCCCTTCACCTCGGCGGCGAACCGCACCGGAAAGGCGCTCGCATCGAACTTGGAGATCGGAGCCGACCCCGATTGTCCAGCCACCAACGCCTGCCAGGTCGTCGCCACGTCGTTCCCGACCGGCGTTATGGCGCCGAGTCCCGTGACGACGACCCGTCGCTTTGTCACTTGACTTTTTCGTGCAGATAATTCAGTGCGTCGCCTACCGTCCGCAACTTCTCGGCATCCTCATCCGGGATGTCGATGTTGAACTCCTTCTCGAACTCCATGACCAGCTCGACGGTATCCAGGCTGTCTGCCCCCAGATCCTCCATGAAGCTTGCCTCGTTGGTGAGTTTCTCCATTTCGACGCCCAGCTCCTTCGCGATGATCTGTTTGACTTTTTCTTCGAGATCAGCCATGGAAGCGATCCTCTGTGCCCTGAGTTAACGGTTGGGGCGGCGCACCGGAGCGCCGCCTCGTAGAAAACTACATTACCATCCCGCCATCCACCACGAACACCTGTCCTGTGATATAGCCGGCATGCTCGGACGCAAGAAACGCGACGAGCGATGCGACATCCCGGGGGCTGCCCAGGCGGGCGAGCGGAATCTGTGCCGCCAGCGCGCTTCGAACCTCGTCGCTGAGCGCCGAAGTCATGTCCGTCTCAATGAACCCGGGTGCGATCGCGTTGCTCAGGATGTTGCGCGAGGCGAGCTCCTTGGCGACGGATTTGGTCAGCCCGATCAATCCCGCCTTGCTGGCCGCATAGTTGGCCTGCCCCTTGTTGCCGGTGAGGCCTACGACGCTCGTGATGTTGATGATGCGCCCCCACCGCCGCTTCATCATGCCGCGCGTCGCGGCCCGAATAGTCAGGAAGGCGCCGCGCAAGTTTGCATCGAGCACCGCGTCCCAATCATCGTCCTTGAGCCTGAGAAGAATGTTGTCCCGGGTGAGACCGGCATTGTTGACCAGGATGTCTATCCCGCCGAATGCACTCTCCACGTTCTGCACGAGGGTTGCGACGGCCTCACTGGCGGCGACGTCGGCGGCAAAGCCCTGCGCACCGGGAATTTCGGCGGCCACAGCTTGCGCGCGCGCGAGATCGCGGCCTACGACGGCTATGCGCGCGCCGCACGAGGCCAGTGTAGTCGCGATCTCTCGTCCAATGCCACGTGTGCTGCCCGTTACCAGCGCGACGCGCGAAGAGAGGTCCAGCTGCATTACGAAAACCTCCCGAGGAGGGCTTCGACGTCGGCCGCGGTTCCGCATGCCGCCGTCTGAGTGCCGCCCGCGATTCGCTTGACGAGATTGCTCAGCACCACTCCCGGACCAAGCTCCACGAACAGCGCATCGGGATACAACGCGGTGAGCGCACGCACCGTGTGCGTCCACTGCACAGGTGACGCGAGCTGCTCGAGCAGCAGCCGCCGAGCGGTGGCGGGTTCGGTCACGGGCTCCGCAGAAACGTTTGCGTAGATCGGAAAGGCCGGTGGAGCGAACGAGGCAGCGGCAAGTGCAGCCTCCAGCCCGTCCGCGGCTTCGGCCATCAGGGGCGAATGAAAGGCACCGCTGACTTTGAGGCGAATGGCGCGTTTGGCCCCCGCCTCCTTCGCCAGAACCATGGCCCGCTCGACCGCTTCCACTTCACCGGAAATCACGATCTGATCGGGGGCGTTGTAGTTGGCCGGCACGACGGTGCCTGACTCGGCCGCTTCGCGGCATGCGGCTTCGACGGTGGCCTCGTCCGCGCCAAGAATTGCCGCCATTCCCCCCGGGCGCCTTGCGCCACTCATCGCCATCAGCTCTCCGCGCCGCCTGACGACGTGAAGGGCGGCGGAGAGTGAAAGGGCTTCCGCCGCGTGGTAGGCGGTGAATTCTCCCAGCGAGTGGCCGGCGGCCGCGCGGACGTACGGCGAGAGTACGTCTCGCACCACCGCCCACGCCGCCGCCCCGTGCGTCAGGAGTGCAGGCTGTGCGTGTTCCGTGCGCATCAGTTCCTCGTCAGGCCCCTCGAAGCAGAGCCGGCTGAGCGGAATGCCGAGCGCCGCATCGGCGGCCTCGAACACGGCGCACGCTCGCGGATCGGCATCCGCCAGGTCCGCGCCCATTCCAACCTTCTGCGACCCCTGCCCCGGAAAGAGCAGCACTACATCGCGAGCACCCATGCTAGATGCGGACGACCATCGACGCCCATGTGAAGCCCGCGCCGAAGGCCACCATGAGCACGGTCGCACCATCGCCAATGACGCCGCGCTCGCGCGCTTCATCCAGCGCGATGGGTATCGACGCCGACGAGGTGTTCCCGAAGCGGTCCACGTTCACGTAGACCTTGTCCATTGAGATGTTCGCGTGCTTGGCGGTGGCCTCGATGATTCGTACGTTGGCCTGGTGCGGGATGAGCAGATCAATGTCTGCACCCGTCAACTTGGCGCCGTCGAGCGCCCGATCGGCGGCCTCCGACATTGAGCGCACAGCGGCCTTGAATACCTCGCGCCCGGCCATTCTGACGAAGTGCGAGCGTTCGGAGAGCACATCGGCCGACATGGGGATCGTCGCGCCTCCAGCGGGGCGGTAGAGCAGCTCCGCCAGCGTCCCATCGCTTCGGATGAAGGTGGACAGGATCCCGCGTCCATGACGCGCTTTTGTCAGGATCGTGGCACCCGCGCCATCTCCGAAGAGCACGCAGGTGGCACGATCGGACCAGTCGACGATCGAGCTCATCTTTTCCGCGCCTACTACGAGCACCGTCTCGGCAGTACCGCTGGTGATGAGTCCTTCCCCTACGGTGAGGCCGTACAGCCATCCGGAGCACGCCGCCGAGATATCGAACGCCGCGGCACGGCCCGCGCCCAATTCCGCTTGCAGATCGACTGCCGTAGACGGCAGGAGCCGGTCGGGGGTCGCGGTGCTCAGGATGATCGCGTCCAACTCACCAGCGTGCACCCCGGCTCGCTCCATCGCTATCCGCGAGGCGTCAGCCGACATCGAGCAGGTAGTTTCGCCGTTGCGCGCGATGTGCCGCTGGGAGATGCCGGTTCGCTCGACGATCCACTCGTCGGTGGTGTCGATACCCATCGCCTTGAAGTCGTGATTCGTCAGTACCGTCGCCGGCACCGACCTTCCCGTCGAGAGGAGCTGAGCGTAGGGTCGCTTCATGACGCTTCCGCGTTTACTGCCGGTAACCGGCGGCCGATGTGCTCGTTCATGTTGCTCTCGACCGCTCGTAAGGCAACGTTGATCGCGTTCTTTATTGCGCGGTCTGATGAGGAGCCGTGGGCGATTATGCTCACACCGCGGATGCCGAGCAGCGGCGCGCCGCCGATCTCCGAGTAATCGAACGCCTTGAACCCGCGGTCGAGCAGCCGGCGATCGACCCCGGCGCGCTTCAGCGCTTCGAACGCCAGGGGCGCGACAGACTCGTAGAACTTGAGAAGGACGTTGCCGACGAACCCATCGCATACCACTACATCGACCGGGCCGTGTGCGTTCCTTCCCGTGAGAATGTCACGGCCTTCGCAATTGCCGCGGAAGGTGAGCGCTACCTCCTTTTGCAGCAGCTTGAAAGCTTCCTTCACCTCCCTGCTCCCTTTCTCGGGCTCTTCGCCGATGTTGAGCAGGGCGATGCCAGGTGAGACGCGGCCGAGGATGTCCTCGGCGTAGATGGCGCCTAGCCAGGCGAACTGCACGAGCTCCTCGGGCGAGCAATCGACGTTGGCGCCGGAATCGATGAGCACTACCCGGTGCTTGGCGGTAGGCAGCAAGGTAGGAATCGCCGGTCGCAACAGTCCATCGTGCAGCTTGAGGATCACCGCCGAAGCGGCCATTTGCGCGCCGGTGCTTCCGGCGCTGACGAACGCCTCCGAGTTGCCACTGGCCTGCAGCCTGAGACCCACGGCGATGGAGTTGTTAGGTTTCAACCGGATCGCCGCGACGGGTTTATCGTGCATGTCGACGACTTGCGAAGCTTCGACGATCTCGATGCGGTCGCGTGATGCACTGGCGTGCGAAAACTCACCCGCGAGCAGCGTGTCGAGCTGCTCGCGGATGACCTGCTGCCTGCCAACCAATTGGAGCGAGTGCGCGGGATCGAGTTCGGCGAGGGCCAGCAGCGCTCCCGCCACCGTGGCTTGCGGAGCATGGTCGCCCCCCATCGCGTCCAGCGCGATTCGGGCCAAGACTACCCCTCCCGTGCCGCGACCCGCTGCTCCCCAGCGTAGTAGCCACATTCGGCGCAGACGCGGTGGGGCCGCTTCATGCTCCGGCAACGCGGGCAGGACTGGATGGCGATGGCGGGCGCATCCTTGTGAGTGTTGCGGGCGCGCTTTTTCCGCTTCGATGTACGGCGCTTCGGGACGGCCATTGCAGTTGATCGGTAAGTAGTGGTGCGCTGCTATTGCTCACGCTCTCCGAGACTACGGAGCGCGCTCCAGCGGCTATCGGTTTCGGGCGGACAGTCGCACGAACCTTCATTCAAATCTGCGCCGCAGCGAGCACAAAGACCACGGCACTGCTCCCTGCACTCCAGAAACGAGGGCGCAGCAAGAAGCCACTGCTCGCGCGTCGCTGGACGAAGGTCCAGCTCGGGAGCCCGTGGCGAGATCACGAACACGTCGGGATCGTCCGCTTCCTCCGCTCCCGTTTCGGCGAACAGCAGGTGCAAGTCCTCGCGCACGACCGCCTCCGCCGGCTTGAGGCATCGCCGGCACGGCATTTCGAGTGAGCCACTCATGCGGCCGCTGAAATAGTACCGGCCGCTTCCGGCGGTCGAGAGGCGGCCTTCCACGAGCACCCCTTCACGGGGACGGATATCGCCTTCTTCCCACACCGAATCATCCGCGGAAAGGCTGCCCCTAACCGACGCAGCTTGAGACTCCACCGCCCGAATGTCAATGGAAAGCATAACCTTCAAATCTATCCCTGAGCGGGACGGCGGTCAAGTTGCCGTCTGCCAGAGGTTTACGGTGTGCACGGCAAGGCAGCTGGAAACGGGAAAAGGGAAACGGGAAACGTGCCACGACTCCCACGTTTCCCAATTCCCGTTGTAACGCGTCAAGCCCCGACGAGCAGATCTGCCTCGGCAAAGAAGAAGCGGCTCTCGCGTTCCGCATTCTCGTCCGAGTCGCTTGCGTGAATGGCGTTCCGCTCCTTCGACTCGGCGTACAGCTTTCGAACTGTGCCGTCGGCCGCTTCCCTCGGGTCAGTGGCGCCGATTGCTTCACGCAACGCTGAGACGGCGTTCTCCTTCTGCAGCACCATGGGCATGCACGCACCCGATGTCATGAACGCCGTGAGTGACTGATAGAACGGCCGCTCGCGATGCACTTCGTAGAACGACTCCGCCTGTGCCTGGGTCAGCCGCAGTACGCGCGCCGCCTTGATCTTGAAACCCTTCTCCTCGAGCAACGCGATTATGTGGCCGGCGTTGCCACGGGCGAAAGCGTCGGGCTTGATGATGGTGAGCGTCCGGTTAGTGGCCATGTCGTCAGGATCCAATGAGTTTGCGAATGATGTCGCCGCGAGACAGATAGCCTGCGACGCGGCCTTCACGCACAACGGGAACGCCGTCGAGGTCCTTGTTGACCATCAGTGATGCCACCTCGGCGAGCGGCTGTTCCGGTGAGACGCAGAGCACCTGGCGGGTCATCACATCGCGCACGAGTCTTCGCTGGCGCCCCGAATCGACGGGAGTGCGAACTCCCGAACCCGACTGGAGCTCGCTCTGCATGAGGTATCGCACCAGTTCGCGCTCGCTCAGCATTCCTACCAGCAATCCTGACTCATCGACCACCGGCAGCGCTCCAAATCCGCCATCCGCTATGACGGAGGCGGCATCTCGCATTGGCGTGTCCCCCGTAGTCGTGCGCGGCCGATCGGTCATCACATCGCGCACGGCGAGCTGGTCGGGCAGCTGCACAGCGCGCAGCGCCGGGAGGGCCGCGAGCGCCTCCGCGTCAGGCGCCGCGGTGATGGCGGCGACCACTTCCTGCTGAGCAAGTAACCGTGCGAACGCACTCAGCACCTGAAGGTAGCGGGCGGCATGTCGCGGAGGTGCGGCGATGAGCAGCACGATTCGCGCGCCGGGCGATTCCCCGTCTTTCACATCGCGATGGACCGGCTGGAGAGATGTGCCGACGGCGACGGTCAGCTCGGAAACGGCATCCGTCCGGTAGTGCATGAGGAACGCACGGTCGCCCATGGCAACGACGTCCTCGCCATGCGCTTCCGCAACGCGATCGCGCAGCTTGTCCGGGTCCGCCACCGCGCCAGCAGCGACGAGGCGGTCGACCAGCTGCTGGGCCGCCTCGATCGTGGCAACCGCCGATAGCGGCACCACGGAATGTTTCGCCGTGACAAGGTCGCCCAGGTTCACAGGCGTTCACGCATCAGGTTCACGAAATCGATGGGACGCTGCGCGACCCCCATCCCCGCATCGCGAAAGGCCTGGATCTTTTCGGCCGCGGTTCCGGCGCTACCGGAGATGATCGCGCCGGCGTGGCCCATGCGCCGGCCCGGCGGCGCTGTCTGTCCCGCGATGAAGCCGACCACCGGCTTCGTCATGTGATGCCTTACGAACTCGGCCGCTTCCTGCTCATCAGTGCCTCCGATTTCGCCCATCATCGCCACCGCGGCAGTCGCAGAGTCGGCCTCGAAGGCGCGGAGGCAGTCGATGAAGCTCGTACCATTAATGGGATCGCCGCCAATGCCCACGCAGGTAGTCTGGCCGAGCCCGGCTCGAGTTAGCTGGTAGACGATTTCATAGGTCAGTGTGCCCGAACGACTCACCACGCCGACCGGACCAGGGGCACAGATGCGGCCGGGGATGATACCCACCTTGCACTCGCCAGGCGAAATCAGCCCGGGGCAGTTAGGGCCCAGCAGGCGCGCTCCGTGCTCGCGGACGTACGGGTGAACGCGCGTCATGTCCAGCACCGGCACGCCTTCGGTGATGCAGACGATGAGGGCAACGCCGGCATCGGCTGCCTCCATTATGGCGTCGGCGGCGTACGGAGGCGGAACGTAGATGACGCTGGTGTTGGCTCCGGTCTCGCGCACCGCATCGTGCACTGTGTTGAAGATCGGTACCGACTCCTCGAACCGCTGGCCGCCCTTGCCGGGAGTGACTCCGGCTACGACCCGCGTGCCGTATTCAATCATTTGCCGGGCGTGAAACGAGCCGTCGCGCCCGGTGATCCCCTGAACGAGCAGTCGCGTGCTTCCATCAATGAAGATGCTCACGCTGCCGCTCCTTCGGTGGCCAGCGCGACGGCACGTTGCACCGCCTCGTCCATGTCGGTCATCGCCGAAAACCCGTTCTTCTCGAGGATCTTGACGGCGATCTCCTCGTTAGTACCGGTCAGCCGGATGACTATCGGTACGGTCAGCGGATTTGCGCGAGTGGCGGTGACAATGCCATTGGCGACATCGTCGGTGCGGGTAATACCGCCGAAAATGTTGAATAGAATGGCTTTCACGTTCGGATCCTGTGTAATGATGCGCAAGGCGCTGACCACCTTCTCCGGATTCGAAGACCCGCCGATGTCGAGAAAGTTGGCCGGTTCGCCGCCGTAGAATTTCACCAGATCCATGGTTGCCATGGCCAGTCCGGCGCCGTTGACCACGCATCCGACATTGCCATCCAGCTTGATGAAGGTGAGGCTCGCCTGGCGAGCCTCGACCTCGCTAGGCTCCTCGGCTGATTCGTCGCGCAGCGCTTCGAGCTCGGGGTGCCGCTCCAGCTCGTTGTCGTCAATGACTACCTTGGCATCGAGCGCGAGCACCTCGCCGGCGGGCGTGGTGACGAGTGGATTGATCTCGGCCAGCGAGGCACCGCTTTCCAGAAAGACCGTATAGAGCTGCCGCAGGATGGCGGCGGCGGCGCGCGCCTGCTTTGCGTCGTCGTACAGAAAGAATCCCATGCGCATGGCCTCGAACGGCTGGAGGCCATAACGCGGATCGACTGGAATCTTCAGGATCTTGTCGGGGGTACTGGCGGCGACCTCCTCGATGTCGATGCCGCCGGCCGGACTGACCATGAAGACGGCCCGCTTCGACGCGCGGTCAACGATGATTCCGGCGTACGCTTCGCTGGCGATGTCGGCGGCCGGGGTGACGAGCACGAGTTTGACCGTCAACCCCTTGATCTGCATGCCGAGAATGTTGGACGCGTGGGCGCGCGCCTCTTCGGGGGTGCGCGCCAGCTTGACTCCTCCCGCCTTGCCCCGGCCGCCGGTATGGACTTGCGCCTTGACGACGACGGTCCCTCCGAAGTCCCTGGCGATCGCTTCCGCCTCGTCAGGCGTTGCCGCCACCCTTCCAGGAGGGATCGGAATGCCGGCTCCGCGAAAGAGCTCCTTGGCCTGATATTCGTGGATATTCACGCGCGCTCCAGTGCCGGCGCCGCATCAGCTGCCGCGTCGGGAACGATGGTTGTGCCGTATTCGCCGCGTACGCCGGCACGACCGTGATTCAACTCGGTAATAATAGCGCGACCTCCGGTGGCTCGCACGAACTCGACGGCAGCGCGAACCTTGGGTGCCATGCTGCCCTCGCCAAAGCTCCCAGCGCGATCCAGCGCCTCTGCCTCACTCGCGCCAAGACGTGGAAGCGCGCGTTGCGCCGGGGTGCCGAAATCGGCATACACGGCCGCGACGTCGGTGAGAATCAGCAGCAGCGATGCGCCCAGATCACGTGCGAGCACGGCCGCGGCCAGATCCTTGTCGATCACTGCATCGATTCCCTCCCAGCCCATGTTCGCAGCGGGAAAGACGGGTGCGCCGCCGCCGCCACATGCCACGACAATGACACCGGAATCGACGAGAGACGATATGACGCCAAGCTCATGAACGGCGATAGGTGCAGGGCTGGCGACGAGCCGCCGCCACCTGCCACGCAAGTCCTGCTCGACGGTGTGACCCTCGGCGCGCAGGGCCAGTGCCCGATCCTCGGGAATGCCGTGGCCGATGAACTTCACCGGGACCTGAAGGCGCGGATCATCGGGATTGACGTGCACCTGGGTGACGATCGTCACCACCGGGCGCGCCGATCCGGCGCGGCGTAAGGCGTTCTCGAGCGATTGCTGGATCATGTAACCGATCCAGCCGGCGGTGGCCGCGACCAGAACTCCGAGTGGCAACGGATCCACCTCGGCGCGGGCGAGCTCGTTTCGCACCAGCTCATCTCCGACCTGGGGTCCGTTGCCATGCACGATGCACAGCTTCCAGCCGTCACGGGCCAGGTCCACGATGGGTCCGAGGCTCGCGCGCGTGTGGTGGAACTGATCGTGGATGGTGGACCGTTCGCCAGCGGGAGAGAGTGCGTTTCCACCTAACGCAACGACGGCGGTTCCCGGCGAGGCGGCGCTCATTGGCGAGGAGGCTGGCCGAGCGCGCTGCCGAGCGAGTCGAACGCCGCGCCGAATGCCACCAGATCGCCTCGCGCGAGCGCGTTCTCCATCGCCGCGTAGAGGGCCCGTACGCGAGCTTCCAGCGGATCGCCGCGGAGTGGCCCGCCGGCCGACGGCGGTGGCGAGACAGCGACACCGAGCGCGCCGGGGATGGTCGCGCCGACGCGGGACGGATTGTCGCGAACGTGTATGGCAGTGCCCAACAGCGTGGGGGCGCCGTCCCCGCGCCAGGTGTAGGCGCTCTGCACGAGTACCAGATCGTCGGGAAGTGGGGCGGCACGCACCGGACCATGGATTACGCGTGCCTCACGAGGAACCTGGCTCAAGGTATCGAGCGCCCGGCGGAGCGACTCTCGGATCGCGGGCCATCGCTCCTCGGACGGCGGCAGTGTCAGGTATCTCGATTCATGCAGCCGCCCGCCCACGGCGATGACGGCGCCGCGGAGCCGTTGCTGCCTATCTAGTACCGGTACGGTCCACCCGGTTGCAGATCGCATTCCCCGCTCGACGAGTATTCCATGCAACGTCGGATCTCCCTCGAGCAGTTCGGTGGCCGCACCGCCATCCTGTGTAGCGAGATTTCCTCCACCTTCGGGCTGTGCACGAGTGCCGGAGCGGGCCAGCGCCTCGGCCTGCAATCGGGCGCCATCGATCGCCGGCGGCAGGGCGTCGGCAAGCGATGGACGCACTGCAGCCCAGGTCTCGAAAAGCGCGGGCACCAGCCGCGTCCAGGAGCGCGCGAGCGGCTCGGGCTGATCAGTCAGGACGAGTTGTACCCCTCCGCTGGAGCCGTTGACGATCGCCGTGGCTGCGTGATGCGCGTATCGCACGGGTCGCTGACCGAAGTGAAAGTGCAGGCTGAGCGGATAATGCTCCGACACGGCGTACAGCTCGATTATCCAGTAGAGGGTATCCCGCTCGACGACGGGAAAGAGCGTGGTTCCCTGCTGAAAAAACGGCGCCAGCCGCCTGACGATCTCGCGCGGGTCACGCTCGAGGAGTATCCGGGTGCCACGCTCGCGTGAGAGCAGCGAATAGTTCTGCGCGCTCCAGGCAAACGCGAAGCGCACCCGGCGAGAGTCGAGCGAGGGGCCGGCAAGATCGTCAGGCGCATCTTCGACCAGCTGATAGCCCTGTGCGCCACCGACGATGCGGACGGGCGCGATCGGACGAGCGCGATCGGCGGTCGAGTGGCCGGTGTACGCAATCACGTCGCCGCTGGCGTCAGCCAGCGGAGCGGCGAGTGAAATGGCGGACCAGGATCGTGGAGTGGCACCCTGCCCGCCAGGCGCCAGAGGGATGATGGCATCCAGCTGGCCATCCCGGACGTTCCATCCCACGCGATGAGGCACGCCGCCGGTGAGCCGCGCGGCACCCCTGGTCAGCGCGCTGGGATCCCAGGCGGAAATCGCCGACGCCGCTGCCGGCGCCGGCAGTGCCCGCACGTCATCGCCTAGCGCGGCCAACCGGTCTACCCCGTATGCACGCCGGGTGTACACCTCTCGCATGAGCGCGTAAGGACGATCCTCCGGCGCCACGTCAGGCCTGTCGGGTGCAACGGCCGTACGCGCAGCGGCTGCGGCGGAGGTAGCCGCCGATCGCGGCGCGAGCTGCCGAGCCACCACGGCGCCGACGAGCAGCAGGCCCACGATGGAGAACGCGATTCGCAGCTGTCCGGTCCATCCGGACCAGAGGACGAGCGCAGCCACGGCCAGCGTCAGCACCGAGAGCCAGGTGTTCGCCGGAATGGTGCCGCGGCTGTCGGCCGCGGTAAACAGGCCATTTGGTCCACTTCCGCGGAGCAGCGTCTCTTGCGCATCGAGCCGGAACGTCCACGCAAGCACGACGAGCAACAGGGCACCGAGCACGAAAAGATGCCGGCGGACATGGTTGGACACGTAGATCCGCCCGTCGGTGCGACGCAAGCTGGGTGTCAGCGCGTAGAGAAGCCCGACCAGGCCAAGCGTTATGATCAATCCGACCAGTACGCTGTCGCGGAGCGCCAGCTCGAATGGCAGCCAGTACACGTAGAATCCGAGATCGAGCTCGAAAGGCGGAGCTATCTCGCCGAATGGCAATCCGTTCCAGGCAAGTGCTGTCCTCGTCCAGTCGGCATACGACCAGGCGAGCAGGGCGCCGACCACGGCGGCGAGCAGGAGGGCGGCGACGTCGAGGTAGTGGCCCGGCAGGTCCTCACCGATCTCCAGATTGGCCATGCGCCGCGGAATGCGAACCGCGGCAACGGAGCGCCGCACCGCGTAGAAGTTCAGGAAAAGGAACGTGCCCCACGCCGCGAACGCCACACCGCGCATTACGATCAGCGTGCGCATTCTGAGATTCCACACGGTGAGGCCATCGACGGCCGCGTACCATTGGAACTCGGCGTACGCGTTGGCCGCGATCCGGCCCACCAAAAGCAGGATGGCGACGCTGACGATTGCGATGGCGATCCAGCGCCGGCGAGTCACGCTATACCGCGACGCCCTGCGCGCGCAGCCACTCCTCGAACTCGTCGCGGATTGCCTGAAGGCGGTCCACCGAGCGCGCCTCGAACCGCATAACGAGCGCCGGTTGAGTGTTGGAGGCGCGGATCAGACCCCAGCCGTCGCCGAACAGCACGCGGACACCATCGACGTCGATCACGTCGTAGGCTGCCCGAAAGTGGCGCACTGCCTCCTCGACGATGCCGAACTTCCGCTCTTCGGCAACGTCGACCCGGATTTCCGGAGTGGAAACGAAGGGCGGCACGTCGGCAAGCTGGCCTGACATGGTGCTCCCGGAATCCGCGAGTATTCGCAGGAGCCGGGCGGCCGCATACAGAGCATCGTCGTGGCCGTAGAAGCCTTCCTCGAAGAACATGTGCCCGGACATTTCTCCTGCGACCGGGGCGCGTTCCGCCTTCATCTTGTCCTTGATCAGCGAGTGCCCGGTCTTCCACATGATGGGTTTGCCGCCGGCGGCAGTGATCGCATCGGGCAACGCCTGCGAACACTTCACATCGAAAATCACCGCCTGCCCCTTGCCGGTGCGCTCGAGAACGTCGCGTGCGTAGATGATCAGAACATGATCGCCCCAGACGATCTCGCCGCGCTCATCGACGACGCCGATTCGATCGGCATCGCCATCGAATGCAATCCCTATATCGGCATGCTGCTCACGAACGGCCTTGATGATGTCGCTCAGGTTCTCTACGACCGTCGGATCGGGATGATGATTTGGAAAAGTGCCGTCGCTCTCGCAGAATAGCGTCGTCAGGTTGGCGCCGAGCCGCCGCAACAGCTGCGGTCCGACCAGAGCTCCGGCGCCGTTGCCGCAGTCGAGCACGACCCGTATGGGACGCGACAGCACGCCAACCCGCTCGACCATGTCGTCGAGATAGCGCTCGATCACGTTCTCGGTCCTGACGCGTCCATCTCCGGCCGAGAATTTCTCCGTGCGAATCATCTCGTAGAGGCGTTGGATCGAATCGCCATGGAGCGATGATGTGCCGGCGCTCAACTTGAAGCCGTTGTACTCGGCCGGGTTGTGCGAGCCGGTGATCTGAATGCCGCCAGCGACCGGCAGTTTGTGCAGCGCCCAGTAGAGTAGCGGCGTGGGCACCACGCCGATGTCGATGACATCGAATCCAGTGGACGTGATGCCGCGTACCATCGCGTCGCGGAGCATCCCACCACTCGGCCGGTTGTCGCGGCCCACTGCGATGGCGCCGCGCGCACCAAGTGCATGCAGATGCGTGCCGAACGCGCGCCCCACCATCGCAGCGACCTCGCCGGTCAGGTCCCGACCGACGATGCCGCGAATGTCATACTGCCGAAAGATGCCCTGTGCGATGTCCATGACGTATTCGAAAGGCCACGGGGCCGCCGCGCGGCCCCGTCTCGTTCAGCGTGCCAGGGTCCCGGCGACCGGTGGCGAATCGCGGGCAATCGGCGGCGCAGCGAGCTCCACAGGCATGAGTGCGCCGGCGCGAGCAAAGCGAATGACCGGCTGCGGGTAGACGCCAAACAGCAGGATGAGCGCCACGGTCGCTCCGATCACGAAGCGCGTAGCACCGGAGACGATCGGCAGTTCCGGCGCATCCTGTGGCCGCGGACGCATGAACATCACCATCACGACGTAGAGGTAGTAGCCGGCTGAGACGACACTGGTAAGTACCAGCCAGATTGCCAGATAGTTCTTGCTCTGTTCCAGCGCGGCATCGATCACGTAGTACTTCGCGAAAAATCCGATTCCTCCAACGATCGGAAAGCCGAGCAAGGCGAGCATGTAGACGGCCATCGCCAGCGCGAGCCACGGTCGCACGCGCCAGAGTCCGGCATAATCCGAAATCTGCTGGCGCCGCTCGCCCTTTGCCGATACGGCCATTACGACGGCGAAGGCACCCATCGTCGCCAGAGTATAAGCCACCAGGTAGAACAGGAACGCCGAGGAGCCTGTCGAGGTACCGACGACGACAGCTACCAGCACGTAGCCGGCGTGCGCTATGCTCGAGTATGCGAGCAGCCGCTTGATGTTCTGCTGAGCAAGTGCCACCACGTTTCCGACCACCATCGTCAGGACGGCGAGATACCAGAGCGCGGTGGCCATCGATGCATCGGTCTGCGGCAACAGCGGAAACGCCTCGAGCCACACGCGAATGAATGCCGCGAACGCTCCCGCCTTGACAGCGGTGGCCATGTAGGCGGTGTACGGCGTTGGTGCACCATCGTACACGTCAGGCGCCCACATATGGAACGGCGCAGCCGCCACCTTGAAGCCGAAACCGACCAGGAGGAGCGCAATGCCGATCTGCATCATCGGCATGTCGGCGATACCACCGGAGCTTGTCACCACTTCGGCAATCGCCTGAAGGTTCGTCGAGCCCGCGGCGCCGTAGATGAGCGCTATGCCGTAGAGGAGAAAGCCGGTGGCGAAGGCGCCAAGAAGAAAGTACTTGAGCGCCGCCTCGGCGCCGCGGCTGCTGCGCCGGTCTATCCCGGCGAGCACATAGACCGCTATCGACATGAGCTCGATTCCGAGAAAAACGATCATCAGATCGCGTGCGGCGGCGAGCAACATCATGCCTGACGTGGCGAACAACAGGAGCACGTGCACTTCGGCAGGCGCGTAGTCTTCCCGTTTGTCGTAGTCGAGGCCCATGATGAGCGTGATCGCGGTGGCCAGCAGAAATATGAAATCGGCGGCCCACCGGAAATTGTCGACGGCGATGATGCCGGGGGTCGCGCTGGCGCCCGACCACCAGTAGTAGCCGACGACGGCCGCTGCGATCAGCGTGACGGCGATACCGCCAATGGCCACGCCGCGCCGCCGGTGCTCGCTCTCCCTGTCCCAGACGGAGACCAGCAGCAGCACCATCGCGCCTACCAGGACGACGATCTCCGGCGCGAGCGCCGCGGACAGATGGGCGGGATTCGCGAGATCGAACTGCATCGTCAGCGCCCTCCCGTCGTCAGGGTGGCAGCCGCACTACCCGACACCGTCTGGACGAACTTGTTCGCCGAGGCCTCCATGCGATCGAGAACCGGAGCGGGATAGATCCCAATCCAGAGGATCATCACGGTAAGCACACCCATGATCGTGAGCTCACGCCGGTTGAGATCGGTCAATCGCTTGTTCTCGGGCTTGTCCAACGGCTCGAAGAGCATCCGCTGAATGGCCCACAGCAGGTACGCGGCGGCAAAGATGACGCCGGTCGCCGCGATTACCGTGAAGTAAGGTGCAGTACGGAACGAGCCGACCAGGACCAGGAATTCTCCGATGAACCCGTTCGTCCCCGGAAGGCCAATGCTGCTCAACGAAACGAGAGTCAACAACACCGCGAACATGGGAGCGACGCGTGCAATGCCCCCGTAATCGGCGATCAGCCGCGAGTGGCGCCGCTCGTAGATGATGCCAATCAGAAAGAAGAGCGCGCCTGTCGAGATGCCGTGGTTGATCATCACCATCAGCGCACCCTGCACGCTCTGAAGCGTGAGCGCAAAGATGCCGAGCATGACGAACCCGAGGTGGCTTACCGACGAATAGGCGACCAGTTTCTTGAAATCCGGCTGAACCATCGCCACCAGTGCGCCATAAATGATTCCGATGACCCCCAGCGCCAGTATGGTCGTCCGGATCGCCGGAGACATTGCCGTATCGGGAAAGAACGGCATTGCAAAGCGAAGGAAGCCGTAAGTTCCCATCTTGAGCATGATGCCCGCCAGGATCACCGAGCCAGCCGTCGGCGCTTCAACGTGCGCGTCAGGCAGCCAGGTGTGGAACGGGAACATCGGAACCTTGATCGCGAACGCCAGAAAGAAGGCGAAGAACAACGCCGACGTCATCGGTATGAGCCGCCCGAAGAACGTGAACGCGTTCGTATCCGCCTGCGCGAGCGCCAGGATCTGGTCGTAGTTGAAGGTCGTCCCCCCGGACTGCAGCCACAGATACAGAATGGCCACCAGCATCAGGATCGAGCCGACCATCGTGTAGATGAAGAACTTGAGACTGGCGTAGATCCGTCTCTCGCCGCCCCAGATACCGATGATGAAATACATCGGTATGAGCATGATCTCCCACATGACGTAGAACAGCAGGAGGTCGAGCGCGACGAAGACGCCGATCATCCCCGTGGTGAGCACCAGCAAGAGTGCGTAGTAGCTGCGCACCTTCAGGCGAATGCTCGTCCAGCTCCCAAGCACCGTAAGCGGCATGAGGAGGGTCGTCAGCAGCACCATGAATAGCGATATGCCATCTATTCCGACGGTGAAGCGGGCGCCCCAGTCGGCGATCCAGGGCAGATCGACGACCGCCTGCCAGTCGGCGACTCCGATTTCGAACGACCACCACAGTCCCATCGACAGCACGAACTCGGCGACGAGGACGATCAGCGCCAGTGTTCGATGCGTTCCGGTCGTGTTGTGCTCGTCACCTTCGCTCGGTGCCGGGCCAGGCAGCAGGTACAGGGCCAGGGCTCCCAGCAGTGGCAGGATGAGCAGGGCTGGAAGAATCCAGCCGTTGTAGTTGATGGATGCGAGCAGGTCGCGCATGGCCTAACGAAGAGTGAAGGCGCCCAGCACGGCGAGCACCCCAATGACAATGCCCCAGGCGTACGAACCGACCTGCCCCGATTGAAGCTGCGAACCGATCCAGCCCACCCCTCGAGCAAGGTAGGCGCTGCCGTTCACGAACAATCCATCGATGATCCCGACATCCACCCCTCGCCAGAGCACGCGGCGGGACACGTCGAGCGTCGGTCGAAGGATGGCGGCATCGTACGCTTCATCCACGTAGTACCCGTCGGCCAGAACCCGCTCCACCCCGTGTTCCTCCAGCGCCTCACGAGCGGGCACCAGGTGTTGCGGCTTGAGCCGCAGGTAGGCCAACGCCATGCCCAGCACGGCGACGAGCACGGCGGCCCCAATCAGCACCATCTCGACGTCGGCGGGAGGAAGCGCCGGCGCGCCCTGAGTGATCGTCAAGGTCGCCCCGCCGACCACCGGTTCCAGCCAGTGCTCCAGAAGGGCTTCCGGGCCGAGCGGCAGCAGGTGCGGAAGGTTCAACCATCCGCCTAGCGCGGCCAGAATGCCGAGTACAACAAGCGGTGCCGTCATCACCCATGGGGCTTCACGAAGGTGCCGCTGTTCGGCCTCTCCGGAGCGATTAGGCCCGTGGAACGTGTAGATCATCATCCGCGTCATGTAGATCGCGGTGAGAAATGCTGCTCCGAGCGACAAGGCGTAAATCGCGTACAGCACCGTCTGACCGGAGATACCCAGCCAGCTGGAGTCGGCGAGGATCGATCCGTTGGCACGGGCGAACACGGACGCGAGGATCTCATCCTTCGAAAAGAAGCCGGAGAACAGCGGAATTCCGGCGATCGCCAGAGTGGCGATCCACATCAGAATAAAGGTGACGGGCATGTATCTGCGCATGCCACCCAAGTTCCGCATGTCCTGCGCATCCTCATGGTTGTGCGTGTGGTGATACGCCTTGTGCATGGCATAGATGACCGAGCCAGCCCCGAGGAACAGAAGTGCCTTGAAGAACGCATGCGTCGTCAGGTGGAATATTCCGGACACATACGCCCCGACACCAACCCCCACGAACATGTAGCCCAATTGCGAGATCGTGGAGTATGCCAGCACCTTCTTGATGTCCCACTGCTTGAGTCCGATCGTGGCCGCAAAGAACGCAGTCAGAGCGCCAATGACGGCTACCGTTAGACTGGCGACCGGCGACAGCGCGAAAAGAAATCCGCTTCGCGCTACCAGATACACGCCCGCCGTGACCATCGTCGCCGCGTGGATCAGCGCTGAGACAGGTGTGGGACCGGCCATGGCGTCAGGAAGCCACGTGTACAGCGGAATCTGGGCGCTCTTACCCGTGCATCCGAGAAAGAGGAAAAGACAGATTGCGGTGACGAGAATGCCGCCCATCTCGAGCTGGGATGCAGCCTCGGAAACTCCCCGGAAATCGAGCGCGCCGAGGTTGGCGTACATCATGAAAATGGCGACGAGAAATCCGAAGTCGCCGATGCGGTTCACGATGAACGCCTTCTTGCCGGCGTCCGACTTCTCGCGGTCGGTGAACCAGAAGCCGATGAGCAGATACGAGCAGAGACCGACCCCTTCCCACCCGATGAACATGACCGGATAGCTGGCACCGAGGACCAGAACCAGCATGAATGCGACGAACAGGTTGAGATAGGCGAAGTAGCGCGGGTATCCCGGGTCCTCCCGCATGTACCCGACACTGTAAACGTGGATGAGGAATCCCACCCCCGTTATGATCAGCGTCATGAGCATCGAGAGCTGGTCGAGCTGGAATGCCCAGGTCAGCTCCAGGTCGCCCATCGGAATCCATCTGAAGTATTCCTTAACGAACGGCGTGTGGAGCTCCCCTGCGCCGATCATGATCCCGAAGAGGGCCACCGACATGGCGAATGCGATGCCGAGCACGCCCGGCCCCACTATGCTCGTCAACCACGCTCGAGGATGCGTGGCGGAAAGCGCCGCCGGCTCGTGGCCGCCGTGGGCGGCCTCCGTGCCCATGACCGCCCCGTGCTCCGCATCGGTATGGAGTGACGGGTCCGAAGGTCCCGCTCGATAGGCGTGAATGAGCGCGATCGCGCCATTGATCACGAAACCCAGCAGCGGGATCAGCGGAAGTATGCCGATCCAGTCGGCAAGGGTTCCACTCAGCGGATGCGCGCCTGCATCGGCGGCGCTTTGGGCCTGGAGGATCACCCTTTCAACAGGTTGATGTTCTGGAGGTCGACCGACTCGTGATGCCGGAAGATTCCGATGATGATTGCCAGCCCAACCGCCGCCTCCGCCGCGGCGACTGTCATGACGAACACGACGAACACCTGACCGCTCATGCCGTGCAGGCGGGATAACGCAACGAACGTCAGGTTCACGGCGTTGAGCATGAGCTCTACGGACATGAAGATGATGATGGCGTTGCGGCGCGTGAGCACACCGATCACGCCGATCGTGAACAGGATCGCCGAGAAGAAGAGCGATTCGGCTAGCATGTCATGCCCGCCGTTTGGCAATGAGGACGGCGCCGACGATTGCGGCGAGGAGCAGGATGCTCGTAATCTCGAACGCGAGCAGATATTCGCGGAACAGCGGCTCAGCTATGCCATCGATCACCCCGCGTGACGCGTCTGCCGCCACCGGCGCTTCACGCGGAAGCTGCTGGCGCAGCACGACCATCAGCTGTGCGAGGAGCGCCAAACCCAGGGCACCTGCGGCGATCAGTCCCCACTTGCCGCGAATATCCGCGATCTCCGACGGGTCGCCGAGATTCAGCAGCATGACGACGAACAGGAAAACCACCATGATCGCGCCTGCGTACACGAACACCTGAATGGCGGCGATGAACTGCGCGTTGAGCATTACGAAAAGTGCCGCCAGGCTGAACAGCGTGTTCACCAGCCAGAGCGCCGCGGCTACCGGACTCTTGCGCGTGACGAAAGCCAGCGCCGAAGCGATGGCAATAAGGCCAAACAGGTAGAAGTTGAACTGATAGAACAGGCCGGCCGATTGCATCACTCACCCTTCGGGTCATCGGGATCCCACATCTCGGTCACCGGATGCGTCTGCGCCATCAGCCGCTCCAGATCGTAGACGAATCCTTCCCGGCTGTACTCCGAGTTCTCGTAATGCCTTCCAACGTGGATGGCCTCTTCGGGACATACTTCCTGGCAGTAACCGCAGAAAATGCAGCGAAATTCGTCGATCTCGTAGACGAGCGGATAGCGGTTGCCTTCCTCATCCTCACCAGGCACGAGCTTGATGCAATTAGCCGGGCAGATCTGAGGACACAAACCGCAGGCGACGCACTTGGCCTTGCCGGTTTCGTCGGTGAGCATGCGATGTGTGCCCCGCCAGCGCGGCGAGATCGGCCACTTTTCCTCCGGGTACTGCCACGTGACCTTGCGAGGCTCTCTCAAGTGCTTGAACGTGAGCGCCATGCCCGACAGCATCGCGCGTACGTAGCTCACCTCTTCCACCGGCCGGGCGAGAACCTTTACCTGAATAGTCATTAAGACCTCAGTCTCCCTGCGGCGCCGGAGAGACGCGTCCGCGCGCCGACCGCGCGCGAAGCCGCGCGATTCCCTCGCGCTGCACGATGCTGCTTGCCGGATTGACCAGCCGTCCACGGTCGAACACGAAGAACAGAAGCACGACGCACACCGCGTTGAGGATCATCAGAGCGGTGCCATAACGCCAATCGCGCGGAACTCCATATGCATCGAGCGCGAGCACGGCGCCGGCGATAATGACGATATAGACGAGCGCCAGGGGCAGCATGACCTTCCAGCCAAGCGACATCAGTTGATCATAGCGGAACCGCGGCAACGTCCAGCGGATCCACATATACACGAAAAGGAAGGCCGCGACCTTGAGGAAGAACACGATTCCGGTGATAATCGTCCACAGCCCCGACTGCGACAGGTTGTCCTTGAGCGTGAACGGGAAATCCCATCCGCCGAAGAACAGCGTTACCATCAACGCGCTGGCCGTCACCATGTTCGCGTACTCGGCGATGAAGAACATCGAGAACTTCATCGCGCTGTATTCGGTGTGATAGCCGGCGACCAGCTCCGACTCCGCCTCGGGCATGTCGAACGGCAGCCGGTTGGTTTCTGCCAGCGCGGCCACCCAGAAAATGAAGAAGGCGATTGCCAGGCCGAACGCATTCCAGACCGTCGTCGCCTGCTGCCAGATGATGTCGTTGAGCGCCACGTTTCCGGCGAGTAACAGCACGGCCACCGTCGACATGCCGAGCGCAATCTCGTACGACACAATCTGAGCGCTCGCCCCCAACCCTCCGAGCAGCGAGTACTTGTTGTTCGACGCCCAGCCGGCGATGACGATTCCGTATACGCCGAGCGAAGCGAGCGCCAGAATGTACAGGAACCCGATCGGCAGGTTCGCGACAACCATGTCGATGCGCCCGAGTGGACTTGCCCACGGCGAAGCAAAAGGTATGACCGCGAACGTGAGCAGCGCCGGGATGAGCGCGAGCGCGGGCGCCATCACGAACAGAGTCTTGTTCGCCGACGCCGGATAGGTCTCTTCCTTCATGATGTTCTTGAGACCGTCCGCCGCGGGTTGCAGCAGACCTTGCGGCCCGACGCGGTTGGGTCCGTGCCGGTCCTGGATCCACGCCGAAATGCGCCGTTCAGCGAGGGTGAGGAGCGCCACCCCTACAAGCATGATCGTGAAGACGGCGATCACCTTGATTGCCGTGAAGATCACGAACCAACCGAACGACAGCTCGGCCTGCGGGCTGGGAAGCTGGAGCAGCGGAAGGAATGGCGCCACGCTCATCGCGCCGCTCCGGCCGAATGGCTTGCGTCGGACGCTGCTTGCCCGCGGAGCCCTAACGTGTCGTAGCTCATACCGCCGAACGCCGGAACCTCCGCTGCCAGTGCGGTGAAGACGTCGGAGGCGACGTACGCGTCCGAAAGTTCCCCCAGCGCGCCAAGCAAGTCACCGACCGCCCACCACACTGGACGCGCCATGCCCGGAGGGGCCTTCGCTTGCATGTATCTCTGAACGCGGCCGCGGAGATTGGTGAACGTGCCCTCTTCCTCGGCCATGTTGGTGACGGGCAGTACCACTGAAGCGACCCGGGATATCTCGGGGAGGCTGGTACCGAGCACGATTACCGCGCCAGCCTTTGCCAACGCCTCGGCGTTGACCGGCAGAGGTGCGCCCCCCACGTCGGCGATGATCAGAACGTCGCCGCTTCCGAGCCTATCGAGCGGCGTATCCGACTTGGCGAAGCCGAGCAATTCGGCGCCTCGAACGTTGGCTGCGCGCTCCGCGCGAAGAGCAAGATCCTCGACGCCGGGAAGAGGTGCCTCGGGTCCGCGCTCCACGCGGAAAGCGCCGGAGCCACCGGTCTTGTCGACCAGGCGCTTCAGGGCGAACAGCGACTCGTTGGACAGCATTGGGGAGGCGAGCACAAACGCGCGCCGTCCCTCGAGCAGGTTCACCACCTCGTTGAGCGCCGCGTCCCAGTCTTGGGCGACGAAGCGTTCTCCCAGCCTCACGAGTGGAGCTTCGACCCGTGACGTCTCGTTGAGCCACCGATAGTTGAGCCGACCGGTGTCGCAGAGGTAGTACTGGTTGACCTCGGTATTCGATCGGGGACGCATCCTCACGACCATGTTGTCGCGCGTCTCGATGATCGAGTTGCAACCCTGCGTACAGTTGGGGCACACGCTTGGCGACCGGTCGAGCTCCCAGGAGCGGGCCTTGTTGAGAAAATCCTTGGAGATGAGTGAGCCGACCGGGCAGAGGTCGATGACGTTCCCCGCCCACGGATGGGTCAGATCCTTGTCTTCGAACTTTCCGATCACCGCGCGATCGCCGCGCTCGCTCACGTTGAGCACGGTATCCTGTACCACGTCGGCCATGAACCGTACGCATCTCGTGCAGAGAATGCACCGATTGGTGACGTAAATGACGTCACCGCCGAAGTCCTCGACGGGATTGAACCGCTTGCTCTCGCGCAGGCGCCCTTCGGCACGACCCTCTCGATAGGTATAGTCCTGCAGCTCGCACTCGCCGGACTGGTCGCAGATCGGACAGTCGAGTGGGTGGTTGATGAGCAGGAACTCGAGTACACCGCGCCGCGCTTCCAGCGCTTTCTCGGTGTGCACGTGCACCACCTGCCCATCAGCGACGGAAGTAGCGCACGCCGGCGCGAGCTTGGGCGCCTTTTCGACCTCGACCAGGCACATTCGGCATACGCCGGCGACCGGCAGGCCGGGATGGTAGCAGTAGTGCGGAATGAGCACGCCGGCGAGCTTGGCCGCTTCGAGAATCGACGTTCCCGCCGGAACGGTGACCGGCCGGCCTTCGATCGTCAGGGTGATTCCAGCCGCATCAGCCATTCATGCCGCCGCAGTGATGGTGCGCATCGGGCAACCCTTGCCAGTAATGTGCGCCTCGAATTCCTCACGGAACTTCTGTATTCCCGAAACCACCGGTGCGGCACACGAGTCGCTCAGCACACAGATCGTTGTGCCCGTCATGTTGGTGGAGAGGTCGAGCAGCGTGTCGAGGTCGCGAGAGGTGCCCTGCCCGTTCTCGATTCGCTCCATGATCTTCGTAACCCATGCCGTTCCTTCACGACACTGCGTGCACTGGGCACAACTCTCATGCGCGTAAAACCGGGCGAGCCGCCAGATCTGCTTCACCAGGCATTGCGCATCGTCGAGCACGATCACGCCTCCGGAGCCGAGCATTGAACCTTGCGCAATGAAACCTTCGTAATCCATGAGCGATGCCTCTGCCTCGGCCATGTTCTGAATAGGCACCGACGATCCGCCCGGAATGACA
This sequence comes from uncultured Gemmatimonadaceae bacterium, assembly GCA_964584905.1. Classification (GTDB taxonomy): domain Bacteria; phylum Gemmatimonadota; class Gemmatimonadetes; order Gemmatimonadales; family Gemmatimonadaceae; genus JALZIF01. The sequence continues at coordinate 53,524 of CAZPCC010000293.1, forward strand.
GCTTTCAACTTGCGGCCAGGCAGGGGCCCTCCACACAGATCGTACAGAAAGTCCTTGAACGGAAAGCCCATCTCAACTTCGTAGTTGCCCGGCCGCGCGATGTTGCCGCACACCGAGAACAGTTTGGTACCGGTGCTCTTGGGGTTCGATAGGCACAATTTCTTGTACCACTCGGCGCCGTTGGTCAGAATGTGGGGGACGGCGGCGAGCGTTTCGACGTTGTTGATCGTTGTCGGCTGGCCGAACAGGCCGGCGACCGCCGGGAACGGCGGCTTGATGCGCGGGTTGCCGCGGCGCCCCTCGATCGAGTTCATCATCGCCGTCTCTTCGCCACAGATGTACGCCCCTGCCCCCTTGTGGATGTAGGCGTTGATGGTCTTGCCCGTCCCCATCGCGTTGGTACCCAGGATCCGTTTGTCGTACGCCTCCCGCAACGCTTCGCCAACGGCGCGAAGCGGATCGGTGAACTCGCCGCGGATGTAGATGTAGCACGTCTCGGCTCCGATGGCGTACGCAGCAATAGCGCAGCCTTCGATGAGCGCGTGCGGCGTCCACCGCATGATCTCCCGATCCTTGAACGTGCCCGGCTCCGACTCGTCGGCGTTGCAGCCGAGATAGTGAGGCTTGCCGTCGCCCGGCTTCATGAACGACCATTTAATGCCGGTCGGAAAGCCGGCGCCACCGCGGCCGCGCAGCCCGGAATCCTTGATGATATTCACGATCTCGGAGGGCTCCATGGCGAGCGCCTGCTCGAGCGCGCTGTAGCCGCCCCGTTGCGTCCACCCGTCCAACCCGATCGCATTACGATCGCCAAAGTACTTCGACAGTACTGGCGTCTCTCGGGGGTGCGGGGAGTGCGGATAACCCATTATGGAAGCTGTGCGAGAATGGTGGGAACCGTTTCGGGCGAGACAGACTCGAGGAACTCTTCGTTGATCATGACCGGCGTGGCGAATCCGCAGGCGCCGAGGCACTCGACTTCGATCACCGTGAACCGTCCGTCCGCCGAGGTGGTTCCAAGCTCGCCGCATCCGGTGTGCTGGAGCAGCGACCGGACCACGTCTTCCGCGCCGCACACGTTGCAGGGCGAAGTGGTGCACACCTGAATGAAGTACCGCCCGACGGGATGCTGGTGGTACATGGTGTAGAATGTCACCACGCCCTTGACGTAGGCAGGCGTGAGGCCGAGCAGGGCAGCTACCTCGGTCATTGCGCCCTCTCCGATCCATCCACGCTCGCGCTGCACGATCCATAACGCGGGAAGCAGCGCCGCCATCCTGGTGGGATAGCGGAGGAGGATTTCATCGATCTCCTGGCGCGCCGCGCCGGCGAAGACGGGCACGTGCTCCTCCGCATGCTCGTGCCCCGCTGCGCCATGCGACGCGTGCGACTCCGCGTGCACCCCTCCCCGTTCATCCGCGCTCACCGGTCGATCTCTCCCATGACGATGTCGATGCTGGCGTTGATCGCGATCACATCCGAAAGCAGGTGGCCTTCGACCATCTTGGGGATTGCCGAAAGATTCACGAACGACGGCGGGCGTATGCGCCAGCGGACGGGCTTTCCAGTGCCGTCGGAAACCATGTAGTAGCCCTTTTCACCCTTTGGACTCTCGACGGCCACGTAGCACTCGCCGATTGGCGGGCGGGCTCCCTCCATCACCTGCTTGAAGTGGTGGATCATAGACTCCATGTCGCTCATTGCACGGGACTTGGGCGGCAGAATGACGCGGTGATCCGATATGTTCAACGGCCCGTCAGGCAGTCGGTCGAGGGCCTGCTCGAGAATGCGCGTCGACTGGCGCAGCTCTTCCATCCGCACGAGGTATCGATCGTACACATCGCCGTTGGTGCCGACGGGAATGTCGAAGTCGTACGTCTCGTAGTCGAGATAGGGCGTGTCACGACGAATGTCCCAGGCGACGCCGGAGGCGCGCACCATCGGCCCTGACAGGCCGTAGTTGATCGCCTCGGCGGCGGTCATCGCGCCGATTCCGACTGTTCGTCCCACCCAGATGGCGTTCCGCGTGAGCATGCGCTCGACTTCGTCGAGCGTCCTCGGGAAGGTCCTGATGAACTGCGCCAAACCCTCGGTCCAGCCGTCCGGTACGTCGGCCGCCATTCCGCCGATTCGCGACGCGCTCGTCGTCAGGCGCGCGCCGACCCACCCCTCGAGCAGCGTATAGACCCTTTCCCGCTCCTGGAACGACCAGAGAAACGGTGTGAACGCGCCAATGTCGATGCAGAACGTGCCCAGCCACACGAGATGCGAGATGATCCTCGACAGCTCCATCCCGATGACCCGCAGGACGGTGCACCGCGGCGTGATCTCGATACCGAACAACCGTTCCGCACCTAACGTGAAGGCGATGTTGTTTCCGATGGAGTTGAGGTAATCCTCGCGGTCGGTCCAGGGAATGATCTGGGTGTACTGCCGGTACTCCCCGATCTTCTCGAAACCGCAGTGCAGATATCCGACGTGAGGGATGCACCGCACGACCGTCTCGCCATCGAGCTCGAGCACCAGCCGCAGCACGCCGTGGGTGGCAGGGTGCTGGGGGCCGATGTTGATGAGCATGTGCTCGCCGACGAGCTCCGGCGATTCGAACTCCGCCGGCGCGTCGAGAGTCGTTATGCTTCCGCCTTCGCGAACCGTGAGCGGTGTGCGAATCGGACGGCCCTCGGCATCGAGTCCGGCGCTCCCCACTGCCACCTCGACCGTGCGCTTGCCGGCCATCGGCTATTCCCCCACCTGTTCGCCCTCACCCAGCCGCCGCCGCATGTCTTCGGGCAGGTCCTCGAACGCCTGCGCGATGCTCAGCTCCTCCATGGAGTACCGGGCCTCGGGATTGGCCGCCAGCGCCTGACGAAGCTGTTCGGACCGGCTGAACCGTCCACGCAGCGGAAAATCCTTGCGCAGCGGAAAGCCCTCCCGGTACTGCTCCCACATGAGAATGCGGCGCAGATCGGGGTGACCGATGAACCTTATGCCGAACATGTCGAAGCACTCCCGCTCCAGCCAGTCGGCTCCCTTGTAGATCTCGCACACACTGCCCACCTCGAGCGGACCGCGCTTGTCGAGCAGCGCCTTGAGGCGCAGGAAGCGGCGATAGGGAATCGAGCGCAGATGCCATACGACCTCGATCGGCAGCTCGACGTCGCGATATTCCACCGCCGTGACGTCGGAGAGATAGTCGTACTGCTGGGTCGTATCGTCGTGCAGCCAGCGGATGATTTCCACCACGCGTGCGGACTCCACGTAGACGCAGGTCTCGCTCCAGATCACGTCGACCCGCTGAATGGCCCCGGCGAACCGGTCGAGCAGTGCGCTGGCGGATGGGTTGGGTGCACCACCACGCTGTGAGACGTTATGCGGCGTGACCGGTGCCGGGACGTCGGGCGCGGCGCTGCCGGCGTTCACCAGCGAGAACGCGGCGCTCACAGGCCGGACCGCGTCTGGTGAACCGAGTTGCCGAAGGGCTCGGAAAGCTCATCGATCGCCGCCGGCGGTATATAGAGGCCGCTTGCCGGATCCGGCTCCATCTCGTGCCGCAGGTCGGCGTCCGCCATCCGCTCGTTCTGCACCTTCTTCTGCAGCATCATGATTCCGTACATGAGCCCTTCCGGCCGCGGTGGACACCCCGGGACGTACACGTCCACCGGAATGATCGTGTCGATTCCCTGCACCACCGCGTAGTTGTCGAACATGCCGCCGCTCGATGCGCAGGCGCCCATCGAAATGCACCACTTGGGCTGCGGCATCTGCTGCCAGATTCGCCGGATCACCGGCGCGAGCTTGAACGGCACACGCCCGGCGCAGATGAGCACATCCGCCTGACGAGGAGAGAAGCTCATCCGCTCCATACCGAACCGCGCCAGGTCGTACTTGCTTGCGGCGGTGGCCATGAACTCGATAGCGCAGCACGCGGTGCCGAACGGCATGGGCCACAGCGAGTTCGATCGCGCCCAGTTGACGAGAAAGTCCAGCCGTGTCGCGACGAAGCTCTCCTGCGAGGCTGGATCATGCGTCACGACCCGATGCTCGGGTTGCGCGGTCAATCCCATTGCAACGCTCCCTTCTTCCAGACGTATACGAAGCCGACGAAGAGGATCACCATGAACACGAGCATCTCGGCCAACCCGAAGAATGAAATATTGCCAGGCGAGCACACGCCTTCGACGAGCGGCACCGTGCACGACAGCTGCCTGTAGTACGCGCTCCACGGCAGCATGAACACCGTTTCGATGTCGAAAATGATGAACAGGACGGCGACCATGTAGAACTTCACCGAGAATCGTTCCCGCGCCGAACCAAGCGCCGGAATGCCCGATTCATAGGGTGACTGCTTGGTCGGCGTGGGTCGGGATCGGATGGTGAAATGCGAAATGGCCAGCATCAGGATCGCGTTAACGACCACGAACCCCGTCAACATCAGAACTGGGAGATAGGCGCGTACGTCCATTGGTCTCCGACTTCGTGAAAAATTTCACGTTTGGCGCTCGGGGTAAACTACCAAGCCGTGAAAACGCGTGCAACCGCGTGCAGCCGGTAGCGATGCGACATCGCCACACATACATTCCCGCCGCGTCGCAAGGGACAGCGCTCTCCCGTCCGCCAATCACCTTCACCTTCCGCTGCCGCATGTCGATCAAGAGTGACCGCTGGATCCGTCGCATGGCCGTCGAGCAGCAGATGATCGAGCCGTTCGCCGACCGTCAGGTGCGCGACGGCTGCATTTCCTTTGGTGTCAGATCCTCCGGGTACGAGATGCGCGTGGCGGACGAATTGAAGATCTTCCCAAACGTCCTCAAGTC
>CAZPCC010000294.1:0-4663 GCA_964584905.1 uncultured Gemmatimonadaceae bacterium
CGGCTTCGTCAGCCATCGGCTCTTGTCCCAGTTTCTCCGGGAAAAGCCGGTCCACGGCCACCAGGGTTTCCTTCGCCACCGAGGCAATAATGCTCGAGGCCTGGATCGAAGACGCGATGTGATGAATGAAGAAAATGAGGGCTCCAATGCCGCCGATGGCCATTACGACGCTGAAAGCCACCGACAGGCTCGGAACAAATGCGCCCTCGTCGCCCCCGCGAACGGTGCGCAACACGATGAGGCAGTAAGTGAAAATGCCGGCGAAAACTCCGAGCACGACCTGCGTGACGCGGTCACTCATGAAGTTCCGCAGAATGCGTGACGTGTATTGGTTCGAAGCGAGCGCCAGGGTCACCAGGGTCATGGAGAACGTGACTCCCACCACGGTCATCATCGAGCCGGCAATGGTGGCCAGCATCCCGCGAGCGCCCGCCGCGCCGGCCCCGAACAGGCGTGGCCAGTCGGCCATCCATTCCCGGCTCCTGGAGTAATCTACCTCGATCAAACTCACGGCCAGGACCGTGCTGAACGCGACGATCAACAACGGCAGAAACCAAAAGCTCACGCGCAGATTGCCCCAGAGGTGTTTGAGTTTATTCATGGTTCAACCTTCGATGTTTATAGGTAAGCGAGCCGGCGAAGTTCATGCTGCGCTCCCCTTTTCCTTGCTCGGTTTTGAACTACGGCTCACCAGCAAGAGGAATAGATACCCGCTCAAGGCGGCAATGAGCGAGGCGGCAAGCACGCCGACCTTGGCTTCCTCAATCAGCAGGGTCTCGGAAAAGGCCAACCCGGTGATGAACAGGCTCACCGTGAAACCCACGCCGCCAACTAGTCCCGCACCGGTGATGTGCCGCCAGGCCACGCCGTCGGGCAGCGCCGCCCAACCCAGTCGAACCGCCAGCCATGCAAAACCGGTCACGCCCACTACTTTGCCGACCACCAGGCCCAACATCACTCCCAACGTCACCGCACTGGTGAATGCGTGGTCCCTGCGGTACGAGGACTTCGACGTGGCAAAGGAGGGGGTCCGCGAAGCCTTGTGCATCTGGCACCAGTTCGAGGTGCACGCGGCAGAAGGCTCTGCCGCCAGCTGGACTTGCCCCACATCGGTGACGACGACATCGGCGCCGGCATCGCGCAGCGCCTGCGCCTGCGCTCTGCGATCAACGCCGATGACGCAGCCGAATCCGCCGGCGCGCCCAGCCGCGACGCCGGCGATCGCGTCTTCCAAGTATCGGTCCTTGAGATTGCCGAGCGCGCGCACGCTCTGCACGTCAGGTCCGTCTTTGGGTGCACCCAACGGCAACTCGATCCCGCGTGACTCGAGGAAGTCAGCGACGCCGTCGTAACGCGGCTTGCCGTCGACGTAGCGCGGGTAGTCGGTCTCGATTTCAAAAGGCACGAACGGCTTGCCAGCGTTGTTGGCACGCTGCTCGAGAAAGCCATCGAACAGCTTCTTCCAGGCCGCAGCATGCACTCTCGCCGTCCTGGTCAGCACCCCGTCGAGGTCGAACAGCACGGCGTGGTAGTCCCGCGGGGAGAGGGTGATGGCGGCTTTCATCCCGATCGGCTGCGAGGGTGGTGGGCCCTCGGAGCTCCAGTGCGGTTCGCGCCTATTCCTGGGCCATCACGCTTTCCGATCATCGTTCAACCGCCCCAGCGTGCTCTCGAGTGATCTCTTCAACTTTTCGGCCGCGCCATCGACGGCGTCGCCCAGGCTCGCGGCTTGGTGCGTGACGGCAGTGGGCTGGCGACCCTCCAGGCGCGCCTCCATCATGCAGCGCTTATCGTCCTGGCCGCTCTTGTCGCTGTTCTGGTCGCTGAGGTGGACTTCTACCCGCGTGATCCGATCGCTGAATCGGCTCAAGGCGCCCTCCACCACACCTTTGACGTGGCTGGCGAGCTCCTCGCGCCCTTCGATGTTTCTGTCCGTACTGATCTCGATGTGCATCGCGTTCTCCTTTGGTGATCCGTGTCTGCTCAGTACCGGTAGATCGCGGCCAGCCCCGTGCGCGATGGCATCACCGCAGTGGGAATCACCAGCACGCGCTCCGAGGCCATCGCGCGGTTCTGGTTCGGCGCAATGAGCACTTATGCGCTCTGTCGCGCACTCATTTCTCGAACGGACACCACGACCTCCCATTCAGTCGCAAAAGACAGATCGCAACAGCAAACGTGATGAATCGAAGCGGGCTCGCCGCGAGTCTGTCAGTGGGAGCGAGGTCAGGCGGTCGCGAGGGTTACGGGGGGATGTCTGCTGCATGCCCTGTACCAGTCCGGACTTGCCGATGGATCGATAGCAGCACTTGAGTGGCCAACGGCTTTACGACCTCACCGGAAAGAACATTGGAAGACCCCCACCGCGGCCCCTGGCGCAGTTCAACGTCAACATTGTCTCCGAAGGGTCCCCGGGGACGATCATTGTCTCGAAGACGTGAGGACAGGGATCGAAAATTGCACTGCTTCGCCCGAGTTCAAATGAGCCGCCGCTTCGTTGCCGCCGCCTGGATCACAGGAACGCCCCTTCCGCTCCTCGTGGCAGCCGTGTTTCTTTTCGCCTGCTGCGTGCTTCCGTTTCACGGCACGATTCACAATCTCATGCCGGGGTGTGAGATCGCGGCGCGCCTGATGCTCAGCGGGCCCGAGGCCGACGATCAGAAGGCGCAACCGCTTTCCACCGCGCCTGAGAAGCAGGAGCCGATCAAGCGGCTGGCTATCGATTTATCCTCGGGAGCTCGGAGTCCCGTCCTGTCGTACGAGCAGCCCCCATTCTTCGCGGATGCGTCGGGAGCGTACCGCAGCTGCATCACGCTCGGTGCTCTCCGCTGTGACCAGCACGTGGGACTGCACGCTCTGGTCGAAACCTTCCTGATTTGATCCCTTCTTCGCGCGTCCTCTGAGACTCGGGAGATGTTCTCCAGAACCCCTCAGGCGGATCGCGATCTCGCGTCCTGACCACCGGGAGCGAGAGAGCTCCCTACTCAGCCTTGCAACGCGTCTCGCCGAGACGCACGCATTTGACTTCACGAGGACAGAGGGAAGGTTCATGACACCTGAACACGGGATCATCATCGTCACTGGCTCCAACGGAAGGATCGGCGAGGCCGTGATGCGCCGGTTCGCGGGCCGCTTCACGGACGTCGTCGGATTCGACCGCAAGGCGCCGAAGCCACCACCGCCGGGATGCGTTTACATCCCGGTCGAGATCACGTCCGAGGAGAGTGTGCGGGAAGGACTGCGCACCATCCGCGACCACCACGGCGCAAACGTCGCGTCGGTGATCCACCTCGCCGCCTACTATGACTTCTTCGGCAAGCCGAGCACGAAGTATGAGGAGATCACCGTCCAGGGCACCGGCCGCCTGTTGCGCGGCCTGCGAGAGCTCGACTTCCAGGTCGAGCAGTTCATCTTCTCCAGCACGATGCTCGTGCACCGGCCGGGGGAGCCCGGAGAATTCATCACCGAGGACTCGCCGATCGAGGCGACGTGGGCGTATCCGGCGTCGAAGGTACAGACCGAGCAGATCATCCACGACGAACGAGGCGGCATCCCCGCCGTGCTGTTGCGCATCTCCGGGGTCTACGACGACGGCGGCCACTCGATCCCGCTAGCGAACCAGATCCAGCGTATCAACGAGCGTGACCTCACCAGTCGCGTCTACTCGGGGTCGACCGCGCATGGTCAGTCCTTCCTGCACATGGACGATCTGGTGGACGCCATCGAGAGAGTCGTGGACCGTCGCGCCCAACTGCCGCCGGAGATCCCGATCCTCCTCGGCGAGCCGGAGGCGCTCAGCTACGACGAGCTGCAGCACACCATCGCGCGGCTGATCCACGGCGAAAGTGAAGAGACCATTGCGATCCCCATTGCGTTGGCGCCCCTCGCAAAGGTGGGAGCATGGGCACTCGACCAGGTTCCCGGACAGGAGGGGTTCGTCAAGCCGTGGATGATCGATCGCGCGAACGACCACTATGCGCTCGACATTACCCGCGCCCGCACGCTGCTCGAATGGGAGCCAAAACGATCGCTCCGCGAGACGCTGCCGAAGATGGTGGCGGCGATGAAGGCCGATCCTGTCGGCTGGTACCGCGAGAATGATCTCGAGCTCTCGTCCGAGCTTGAGAAGACAGGCGGAAAATCGGAGGCGTCTGCCGCGGCATTGCCACCGCAGGAGCGGCCCGCCGCGTCGACGGCCGAACACGTTCACGAGTCACCCGCTCCGACAGGTGCCGCAAGTCCTCAGCACGCGAACGCCGGCGCGCCGTCTGAGCCACAGCATCCGAGGGCGATGGCGCACGGTGTCGGAACGGAGCCGCACGATGCCGCCGCGACGATGGCGATGACGCACGCGCAAGGCCCGTCCTGGCCGCATTTCGCCAACATCACGTTGGGCCTCTGGCTCATCTCCAGCGCATTCGCGATGGGATACGGCCGCATCGCGCTCCAGGTGAGCGACGTCGCAAGCGGCGCCCTGGTCATCCTGCTGGCCGCGTTGTCTCTCTCGGGCCGGCCGTTCTGGAAACTGTGGGCGCCGTGGGCGAACTCGCTGGTCGGCGTATGGCTGCTCTTCGTGCCACTGGTTTTCTGGGGGCCCGCGGCCGCCTACAACAACGACACGCTCGTCGGCGCGCTGGTGATCGTGTTCGCGATCCTCGCGCCG
>CAZPCC010000295.1:0-2290 GCA_964584905.1 uncultured Gemmatimonadaceae bacterium
CTCGGAGTGGCGGCGCCACGTCTCCTCGAGGTTGAGTGCGCGCTCCATGTGCTCCTGCTGGCGCAGCAGCGCCTGCTTCGCCAGGTCGTCGCGTCCCTCGCCCACTGCCAGCATCGCGCGGTGCTCCCAGTCGTGCGCGGACTTCTGCTCGGTCTCGACCTGCGAGCGCAGCTTCCGCTCGTCCGCGATCGCCACGGCGACTTCCTGCTTCGCCTTGGCAAGCTGCTCGCGCATGTCGATGAGGACCTGGTTGAGCATCTTCTCCGGGTTCTCCGCCCGCGCGATCGCATCATTGATGTTGGAACGCAGGAGCGTCGAAAGCTTCTGAAAAATTCCCATTGCCATTATCCCTGTTGCACGGCCGGTGCAGCCGCGCCCTGATCCACGATTCCGGCCAGCTCCGGCAGATGGCTGGATGCCGCCATTGTCAGGCTCTCATAGCTGCTGCGGAGCTCCACGAAATCGAGTGTCTCCAGCTCGAGCGCGTCCGACAGCACGATCTCCTCCGCCTCGATGCCGTAGCTGCCGTGGACGATATCCGTCGCATTCAGCTCCAGCATCCGGCGATACAGCGCCGCGAGGCGGCCATCATCGGCGACCGAGGGCAGGTTCATGACCTTCAGTCGCAAAACTACAACAGGCGGTGTATAGATGACGACGACCGGCGCGCCGTCCTCCCCGGATTCGATCCGCCACATCGATTCCTCGATCTCCTCGAAATCGTGCTCCATGCGTATGAGGTAGCTCTCGAGGTCTTCCCGTGTCATCATCGTGACGCCCAGTTCGCTGGTCAGAGGTCTTACCCGTGCAGGGTCAAAGGTACAGCATCCGTACGCCACCTGTCACGGTTTGGTTGCGCCGACCCGGCTTTACAGTCTTGACTGGATGCAGGCGCCGGGCCCATCCTCGCCAGAGACACATCTGCGGTGCACCCACTTTCGTCCACCACGCCCGACTTACCGGTACAACGGAGGCAGGATGTCGGCTGCGAGATCTGCCGCTGCGCTTCTGACAGGCCTCCTGTTGCTGAATGCGGCGATCCCCGCGCGTGCGCAGGCCCAGGTCGTGACGGGACAGCTGGTGGACGCGAGCGCCGGCCGGCCGGTCGCGACGGCGTTCGTGCAGCTCATCGACGCGGAGGGCGTCAGGAGGTCGGGTGCGCTGACGGATTCCACGGGGAGATTCACGCTGCGTGCCCCATCGGCCGGCGAGTACCGCCTGGTCGCCGAACGGCTGGGATACGAGCCGGTCACATCTCCGACGCTATCGCTGGGCACATCGAGCCTCCATTACGTGTTCGAGCTGAATCCGCGCGCGCTCGTGCTGCCCGCGGTGGACGCGCACGTGGAGGACTCAAGAGGCTGCCAGCGCAGGCCGGACGGCGAGGCCGTGGTGGCGCTGTGGGATGCCGTCCGGTCCGCACTGAATGTCACCTCCTGGGCCGGCCGCACAGGCAACATTCGCTTCTCCATGATGAACTACCACCGCGAGCTGGACCGCTCCCTGCGCACGGTCCGGCGGGAAGTCCGGACGCCTGCATATGCCACGGCCGCCATGCCGTACGGCGCCGTTGCGCCGGATCAGCTGGCGCGCGACGGATACGCGATGTCAGAGGACGAAACGACCTGGCTGCTTGGCCTCGACGCCGAGGTGATGCTGTCCGAGTCGTTCCTCGACTCGCATTGCTTCAGGATCGTCAGCTCACCGCAGGCCGACCGCATTGGCCTGGGATTCACGCCGCTGCGCGATGACAGGCGTACCGATGTCAGCGGCGTGCTGTGGGTCGACCCTGCATCAGCCGAGCTCAGATACCTGGAGTTCGAGTACGAGAATCTGCCCGACCACATGCGCAGGTTCGGCGCCTCCGGCGAGGTGCACTTCGAGCGGCTGAGCACGGGCGCATGGATCATCACGAGGTGGTGGATCCGCTCGCCGCTCGTCGGCCGCCGACGCAACTCGTACCGGCTGCTCGGCTTCCGCGAGGATGGCGGCACGGTCACGTCGGCGGAAGCGATCGAAGCCAGTCTCTACGGACGCATTGGCGGCGGAATCGTCGAGGGCGTCGTTCATGACAGTGTGACGAACCGGCCGCTCGCCGATGCACTCGTGTTTCTATCAGGTACGCCGTTCTCCGCGGTCGCTGACTCAACGGGGCGCTACCGGATCCAGCGGGTACCCGGCGGACAGTACTCGATTGGATTCACGCACCCCATGCTGGAGGAGCTCGGTGTGCCACGGTCGCTGGAGCCGGTGCGCTTGAGGGATGACACCCTCCTCCAGCGGAATTTCG
>CAZPCC010000296.1:0-47902 GCA_964584905.1 uncultured Gemmatimonadaceae bacterium
GCTCATTGGGTTCGCACTCCGTCCTCTTGCAGCGTAGTGTGGCGCATGAGTAACGGATCGAAGATCACGCGGCGGCTGCGTGATTGGTCGCAGGGAGATCAGGGCGCGCTCGATCAGGTCGTCGCCGCCGTGTACGACGAGCTGTCCGCGATTGCGCGTAGGCAGCTCCGCGGCGAGTCGCCGGGTCACACACTCGACACGTCTGCGGTCGTCCACGAGGCTTACCTCTGCCTACGGGACGCCGACGGCATCGAGTGGAAGAACCGTCAGCACTTCTTCGGTGTGGCCGGCCGGATCATGCGACGCGTCCTCGTTCGTCACGCGCGCGACCGCCTGGCCCTCAAACGGGGTGCCGGAGGCCGTCACGTTCCGCTATCCCAGGCGCTGCTATTCACAGATCCGCAGATCGAGCAGATCGTGGCGCTGGACGAGCTGATGGAGGGTCTCGACGCCCTCGGCCCCCGGTGCAGATCCGTCGTCGAGAGTCGTGTGTTCGCGGGAATGACTCTGGAAGAGACGGCCACGTTCCTCGACGTTTCGTTGGCGACAGTGAAGCGGGATTGGAAGATTTCGAGGGCGTGGCTCAACGATGCCCTCGCTACGACTCACCGGGAGTCGCTATGACCTCCGACACGCTCGAGCGCGTACGAGACCTGTTCTTCGAGACGGTGGAGCTCGAGCCGGCGCAGCGGGATGCGGTGGTTGGGCGGGCGGCCGCCGAGCATCCGAGGGTCGCCGACATGCTCCGCCGTCTACTCCTCGCCCACGATCGACAGGGTCCGCTCGATGAGCTCGCGTCAGCCCTCGATCCGGTCCGCGGCGCGGGTTCCCGGCCGGTCGATAGGTCGTTCGAGGAGCGGTACCAAGTGCTTCGTACGTTGGGCCGAGGAGCCATGGGCGTCGTCGAGCTAGCCCACGACCGGATGCTGGACCGCCTCGTCGCACTCAAGCGACTGTCGCTGCCGGTCGACCTACCGGAGCTTCACGCCACGAGAATCACGGAGGAGGCCCGGGCCGCCGCTCGGATCTCGCATCCATATATCGCCACCGTATACTCGATCGAGACGGACCCGGAGGGCCTTACGGTCCTGAGCATGGAGTATTGTCCCGGGGAATCGCTGCGAGAGTGTTTGGCGCGTGGACCGCTGGGTCGAGAGGAGGCGCTTGAGATCGCCGCGCTGGTGGCCGAGGCCCTTGCCGCCGCCCATCAGCAAGGGGTCGTGCACCGTGATGTGAAGCCGGCCAACATTCTGATGGCCGGGGACGGAGCTGTACGTCTGGTCGACTTCGGGATCTCCCTGACCCGGGTCGAGGGTCGAAGCGGTACTCGGTACGTCGCAGGAACGCCAGGCTATATGGCGCCGGAGCAGGCTAGTGGCTCCGAGGTCGATGGTCGAACGGATCTCTGGTCCCTCGGTGTCGTCTTACGCGAGATGCTGACGGGATCGTCTGCGAGGGCGCACAGCGAGCCGGTGACCGGAGCCGCCGACGTCGGAGGCAAGGCTGGAATCGACGACCCCGAGGTCGCACGAGTGTTGGCGCGACTCCTCGCCGAGGACCCCGCAGCGAGGTACCCCGACGGGCACGCGCTCGCCGCCGACCTCCGCGCACTGGTTTCGAAGGACGGTGGGTGGACAGTGGGACTTGAGCCCGTGCCTGCTCCACTCGACGACTTCATCGGCCGCGAGAACGAGGTGAATCGTATCATCGGGGAGATTGCCGCGTCGCGGCTCGTCACCGTCGTCGGCCCGGGCGGGGTCGGCAAGACGCGGATCGTCAGCGAGATCGCGCACCAGGAATGGGAGGGCAAGCCGGGCGTAGGGGTGTTCGTTCCTCTCGCGGCCGTTCACGCGCCCGGATCGGTGCTTCCTCTGGTCGCTTCGTACCTGCGCGTACCGACCCGACCGGATGTGCCCATCCGCGATGCGATCCGAGCCGCGATCGGGCAGGTGGACATGCTGATCATTCTGGACAATTTCGAGCACGTGCTGAAAGCCGCCGAAGACGTGCTCGACCTCATGCACGTCTGCCCCAGGTTGCGGGTGCTCGTCACGAGTCGCGAGCGCCTCCGGCTGCGGGGGGAGCGCGATGTTCGGCTCGAACCCCTGGCTTGCGCCTCGAGCACCGTGGACGAGCCCGCGGGGACAGAGTCACCAGCAGCGCGACTGTTCCACGTGCGAGCTCCGCGACTGGTTGCGAACGAACCCCTCGATCGCGAGCAGCTCAGCCTGGTCGAGGAGATCTGCAAGGCCGTGGATGGGCTGCCACTCGGGATCGAGCTGGCCGCGTCCGCGACGCGAACGCACGAGCTCGAGGCCGTCGCCCACGGGTTGCGACATCTCTGGGATGACGCGCTGGATCGACCTGAGCGCCATCGCACCCTCGAGCGCGTTGCTCGTTGGAGCTTCGAGCTTCTGGAGGAGCCCGTGCGCCACTCGTGGCTTCAAGTGTCGACCTTCGTCGACCCGTTTTCGGCTGCCGATGCAGCCTGCGTCTGCGATCGCGCCGAGGCGGACGTGGCGGCGCACCTCGAGAATCTCGTCGATCGCAGCCTGCTCAGGATCGTCGGCGACGACGATGGGCAGCCGCTGTTCGGCTTCCTGACCACCTTGCGTTCGTTCGCCCTCGCCGAGCGAGACCGCAGGCTCGATCGCGGCTCGTTATGCGACCGACATCTCGCACGATTCGCAGACCTAGGCGCGCTGGCTCGTGGTGAGCTGCAGGGAGCGGAGCAGGTGAGGTGGCTGGACCGGATCGAGCGCTCGGTCGGAGATCTCGGCGAAGCGCTACGCTGGTCCGTGGAGGCGGCCGACCCGGACCTCGGCATCGCCTTGATGCTCGACTTGTGGCGTTTCTGGCTGGCACGCGGCCGCGCCTACGAAGCACGGGAGTTGGTTGAGGGCCTGCTCGATTCGGAGGAAATGAAGACTACCGATCGGGCGCAGCTCCTCAACGTGCTGGCCTCATTCGAGCGAAACAGTGGAGCCGAAGATGCAGCGATGCACCACCTCGAGGAGAGCCTCACCCTCTTCCGAGAGGTGGGGGACGAATCGCGGAGTGTGGATTTGTTCAATCAACTGAGCTGGTCCTACATCATGAAAACGGACCTGGCCACCGCCGAGGACTACGCAGCAGAGGCGATTCGGCTGAGCCAGAGGAGCGAATCTCCGCGGGCCATCGCCCTGGGACACAACAACCTGGGGTGGATCGCAAATTTCCGGGATCGAGGGAGTGTGGGGCGAAACCACCACGAGCGAAGCCTCGCGATCGTCCGCCGGGCCGCCGACCCTCGGGCCATCGTGTACGGGCTGACAAACCTGGCGTGGTCGTACCTGATCGAAGACCGCCCCGAAGAGGCGATGGAGGCGCTTGCCGAGGCCCGACGTCTGTGGCGGGATGTTCGTGATCCGCTGATGGAAGGGTGGCTCTCGACCATCCTCGGCCTCGCTCTGGACCGGTTTGGTCGCACGGAGGAGGCGATCGACACTCTTCTTCGCGCGGTGGCGAGGGGGGAACGGTTCCGCGTGGGGCCCGGGCTCGCCTGGGCCCTGGTGGCGCTGGGCCAGGTCCAGCGGACGAGCGGCCGTGATGTCGCCGCCGCCGACACTCTCCTGCACGGCATCGACGTGGCGGAGCGGGCGAACAGCGACTGGGCTGTGGCCCGGTGTCGGATGGAGTTGGCCATGCTTCCGTCGGTCTCGAACGACGAGGCCACGCGGTATGCGCACCTCGTAGCTGCCATCGATGTGTGGACCCGGATCCGAAACGAGCGCAGACTCGACGAATGCCACGGCCTTCTGAAGAGCGCCAGCCCCAGCGACCGGCATCCCGACGCGAGTGGTTGAAGAGAGACGCCTTCTACGTGAACGCCGGCCCGGCCCCCGCCTTCACGGCTCCGGCTCCGGCGGCTCCTCCACCACCGGCGGCGGCTCCGGCCGCGGTCCGGGCTCGAGCCCCGACCCGTCCGCCCACCGCTACGTCTCCACGACCAGGTCGGCGCGCGGCCCGAATCCTTCGGCATATTCCACCGGGTAGTAAGCGGTCCGAAACATATTCCGAGTGAGTTCGCGGCTCGGGCGAGACGCATGAGTTCGATAAACCGCTCATCACTCCGAATCGTGAGCCATAGCTCCTGCGGAGCAACGACTTCATAGTCGTCCACGGTTGCTTTGCGTCCGGTGAGAGGTTCGGTGTCGCCCTAACGCCTGAGTTCAGCTGCAAGACTCGTAATAAATGCGAGCGCGCAGCGCGAGCTTCCATAGCGTCTTGTCGGCTGCAACGTACGTTAGGTTGCAGGCGCGACAATGTCCACCGGCGCATCTCGCGCAAGACCACAATGGCGACAGGTGTCGACCAAAGGCCAGTGACGGCCAAGCGAAGTGGGCACTGAGAACGGCTGAACGCAGCGCGGACAGGGCCAGAGTGCCAGCCGTGTCCCGTTCCGGTAGTACAGCGCTAGGCCTAGGGCGCCCACAACGAGAAACGCTGCAAACCCAAGGCCGACACGTTCAAACATCGCTCCGGCGAGCACCGCGCCCGGAAGTACAAGCACGCTTAGGACGAAAGCTCGGCGGCGCCGATGGAACTCAGCCCACGTGCTAGCGGACATCACATCCATAAGTGGTTGCAACCTAACGCATAATGGACCTGCCACCACACCCACCCACCCCTCAACTACAATACTCCGCGCCGCCTACTCCGGCCAACCCTGCAGACCCAAACTGTCCGCAGGACTCCGGACCAACAAGCCCCCACGATTCAGAACGTGAGTGTAGAGCATCGTCGTCGATACGTCCCGGTGACCGAGCAGCTCCTGCACCGTGCGAATGTCCTGGCCGGATTCCAGAAGATGGGTCGCAAATGAATGCCGCAACGTGTGGCAGCTCGCTCGCTTCGAGATCCCGCTGGCTCGCACAGCTTCCGCCATCGCACGCTGCATCGCCGAAGGATCGATGTGATGACGGCGTACTTCGCCCGACTCACGGTCACGATACCGGCGCCGCGCCGGGAACACCCACTGCCAGGCCCAGCTCCGCCCCGCGTTCCGGTCCTTTCTGCCCAACGCGTACGGCAGCGCCACCCAACCACCCCCCAATGCAAGATCGCGCGTGTGTTGCGCGCGTGCCGACTCCATGTGCCGATGCAGCATTCCGAGCGCCGCTTCAGGAATTACCGTGACGCGATCCTTTGCTCCCTTGCCACGCCGCACCCGCAACTCGCGTCGTTCCACATCCACGTCCTTGATTCTCGACGCCAGGCACTCCATCAACCGCATCCCTCCGCCGTACAACAAGATCCCGATCAGCCGGTAAACTCCCGTTAGCCGCTCCAGAACCGCCCCCACCTCGGCGCTGGTAAGGACCACGGGAATGCGAACCGGGGTGCGCGCTCGCGGAATCTCGCCAAGTTCCTCAATAGGCTGATCGAGGATGTCCCGATACAGAAACAGGAGCGCCGCACGCGCCTGGCTCTGTGTCGAAACCGCGACTTTGCGCTACACGGCGAGGTGCCGGAGAAATTCGCGCACGTGCCGCGCCCCGAGCCCGATCGGATGCACCGTGCCGTGATAGCGGATGAATCGCCTGATCCAGTCCACGTAGGTAGACTCGGTGCGCGGGCTGTAGTGCCGGAGACGCATGTTAGCACGCACCGACTGCAAGAGCTTCGTTTTGGGCTGCGACACAGGCGAGACTCTCCGACCAAGGAACCGGTGAGTTAGAACCCACCAATCTGCGCCGTCGGTCGGACGACCCTGCAACCCAAACCGCGTACCCGATAGCCAATTTGACGCCACGCGCAACATGCTTTCTATCGATCGGAAACGGCGGCGCGAGCGCGTCGGGCTGTTCCGCCGGCGCTCTAGAGCGGATCCGTACCCTTCGGCGTGGCTACATGCGCGACGCGATGCGGCATCGGCGATCACTATACGGCGCGCCCGTAGCTCGAGAGACATGCTCACCACCCTCGATCGACAACGCAATCCATGATTGCGGCCAGGAACTCCTACCTGCTAAGCGGTGCCCGACCAACGCTACGCATCCGTGCCCGGATCCACACTCACCTCCACCGACAAGACCGCCGACAGTTCCTGCAGCACCCCACCCAGATCCGGTTTCTCCTCGATCGCCCCCACCACCGTATCGACTCCGAGCCGCTCCATGCGATCGACCGCCGTTCTGATCGTGAACGCCCTCGGATCGAGCTGTGAATTCACCTCGCTCCAATGCAGCGGCATCGAAACCGTTGCTCCCGGCAGGGGGCGGACGCTGAACGGTGCCACAATCGTCTGACCGGTCCGGTTTTGAAGGTAGTCGAAGTAGACCTTGTCCCCCCGCCTCGATACATGCCGGGTGATCGTGGCAACGTCGTGGAGTTCCCTGAGGACCACCCGGGCGAGCAGCTCGCCTAACGTGCGCGACTGCGCGTACGTGCACTGGCGTCCAAGCGGCAGCAGAATGTGCAATCCGGTCTTGCCGGTCGTTTTCACGTAGTTCGGAAGACCGATGGACTCGCAGAGATCGTGCAGCACCAGCGCCGTTCGCACCACATCGGAAAACGGGGCTTCCTTGGGATCCAGGTCTATTACGCACCAGTCGGGAAGCTCCAGCGTTCCAACGCGGCTCGCCCAGAGGTGCATTGGAATGGAGCCGAGGTTCGCCAGGTAGAGCAGCGACTCCTCGTCATCGCAGACGAAGTAGCGAATCTCGCGCTGTGTATCCTCGCTCCAGATCGGCTCCGTGCGAATCCACGAGGGGACGAACTCCGGCGCATCCTTCTGGTAGAAGGATTTCCCATCGATGCCATCGGGAAATCGCGTCAGCACCAGCGGCCGGTTCCTGAGATACGGCAGCATCCATGGCGATACAGAACGGTAGTAATCGATGAGATCGCCCTTGGTGTACCGCTCAGCAGGCCAGTAAACCTTGCCGAGATTCGAGAAGGTTACGATCCTGCCGGTGGGTTCCTGTGATGTCTCGATAGGCGGCTCCGCGGTCTCAGCCGGCTCCGCCGCCCCTTCATCCGCCCCACGTCCGGCGTCATCGCCCCAGTCCTGGCGAACGCAGTCCGCCGGGTCCTTGTCGGTGCGCAATCTCAGAAAGGTGGGATGGCGCAGCAGCCCGTCGGGCGTCCATTCGCGGAAGCGCACTTCGCATACATAACGCGGCTCCACCCAGGTAGTGGTTCGCGTCTCCGGAATCCTGCTGCTGTCCAGCGGAGGAGCGCCCGGTTCCAGCGCCGGACCCGCACAGGCAGCGTCCTTGCGAACGATTGCCTCGAGCTTCGTCATGATCTCGCCGAGCAACGCGTCGTCGAATCCGGTTCCCGCGCGGCCGGCATAGACCAGCGTGTCACCTACGTAATCGGCAAGCTGCAGCGCTCCGAAGTGGCTGCGACTCCCTCTCGATGCCGTGAACCCGACGATGACGAAGTCCGCCGTTGGGTCCGTCTTCATCTTGAGCCACTTCTCGCTCCGGCCGGGGCGGTATGGCGAGTCCGCCTGCTTGGCGATGATCCCCTCGAGGCCGAGCGCCTCCACCTGCTCCAGGAATCGCTCGCCCTCGCGCTCGATGTGATCGAGTGCGCGCACGATTCCAAGCTTGGGAACGGCGCCCATCAGAAGCGCCTTACGCTGAACCAGCGGAAGCGGGCGAAGATCGAAGTCTTCGAATGCCAGAAGATCGAAGGCGAAGTACGTCGCCGGCAGATCGACAGTGGCGCGCCGAACGTCGAGCGGCGACGTAAGGCGCCCGCGACGCTGCAGTTGGGAAAAGCTCGGCTTGCCCTGCGCATCGAGTACGACGACCTCGCCATCGATGATAAAATCGTCGAACGGCAGCGCCCTGACTGCGCGAGCAATCTCGGGAAAAACGCCGGTGTAGTCGTTCCCGTTGCGGGTGAGCAGCAGCGCTTCGCCCCCTGACTTGCCCGCCAGAAGCCGGTAGCCGTCGAGCTTGAGCTCGAAAACCCAATCGTCGCGCGTGAACGGCTTGGCCCGCGGGCTGGCAAGCATCACCTTTACCGAACGCGGATCGACCCGAGCTCTCGGCGCGGAGGTCTGCGTGAGGGCGGCCCTGAGCGACGCGGCCGGGCTGCGTCCCTCCTTCACTTCCTCAACGGTCAGCCCGGACAGCACCGACGTCTCGGGGAACTGATCGCCCGGCGAGGCTACCCACTCATCGCGCTCCTTGATGAGGAGCCAGTCACGCTCGCTCTTCTTGATCTTCACCAGCGTCCATTTCCCGTGCAGCTTGAGGCCGCGGAGCTCGAAGAGCAGCTTCCCCTTCGCCAACCCTTCGCGCCAATCCTCCAGGGCTATCCACTCCCCGCGGTCCCATACGATTACTCCTCCCGCGCCGTAGTTCCCGGCTGGAATTATCCCCTCGAAATCGCCGTACTCGAGGGGGTGGTCCTCGACCATGACGGCGAGGCGCTTGTCGTTGGTATCGTAGGAAGGGCCCTTTGGCACGGCCCACGAGCGCAGTACGCCCTCCATCTCGAGCCTGAGATCGTAGTGGAGGTGCCGCGCGGCATGCTTGTGGACGACGAACAGCCGGCCGGGAACGGCTGAGACCGTCCCCATTGGCTCCGTGGTCGAGTCCGCCGTCCGCTTAGCGCGGTAGAGGCTCAGGTTGTCGCGCTTGTCTTCGTCGCTACTTGCCGTCATGCTCGCCGTCGATCACTGTAAATTCGGGTCTTCCGGGAAGAGAGTGGGTGGTTGTTGAGCTGCAGGTTCAGGACTGGCACCGTTTCGGCACAAAGTTCCCGCATTTCTTAACGCGGAGTCGTGAACGGCAGCAATTCCTGACGACCTACTTGAAAGCCTGAAGACCCGTAAATTCAAGCTTCCCTCAAACCCGCCTCGCGCCATGCCTGCTCGCTCGATCGGCAATGCCACTATCTCGTTTGGCCTCGTTTCCGTTCCGGTCAACCTGTACTCGTCATCGGAATCGAAAGCGAGCTTGTCGTTCAACATGCTTCACAAGAAGTGCGGATCGCGGCTCAAGCAGCAGTACATCTGTCCCAAGGACGACAACGAGGTGGTTGCCCGCGACGATACCGTCAAGGGGTACGAGTTTGCCAAGGACCAGTACGTGGTGCTCACCGCCGAGGAGCTCAAGGCGCTCGAGGAGAAGGCGACCGGCATGATCGACGTGATTGAATTCGTGCCGCTCGCGAAAGTAGACCGGGAGTATCTCGACAAAGTGTACTACCTGGGCCCCGACAAGGGAGGCGATCGCGCCTACCGGCTGCTGTCAGCCGCGCTCGAGGAGACGGGGTACGCCGCGCTCGGGCAATACGCCGCGCGCGGCCGCCAGCATCTGGTTCTGCTGCGCCCGCTCAATGGTGTGCTCGTGATGGAGCAACTGCATTACGCGGACGAGGTACGGCCGACGACCGAGGTGACGATTCCCGAGGGCGAGGTGAAGCCGGCCGAGCTCAATCTCGCCAAGCAGCTGATCGAGCAGACGGCGACCGACACCTTCGATCCGCAGAAGTACAAGGACACCGTTCGCGAGCGCATACTCGAGACGATCCAGCTCAAGGTGGAGGGGCAGGACATTACGGCCGACATCGCACCGGCGGGCGGCACCAAGATCATCGATCTGATGGATGCGTTGAAGGCGAGCCTTGCGGCGACTCCCGCCGCGTCCGAGAAGCCGGCCAAGGCGGAGAAGAAGGGGCGCAAGGCATCGTGAAGCTGTTCGCCGGCACGAGCGGTTATGCATTCAAGGAGTGGAAGGGATCGTTCTATCCTGACGATCTCAAGGATGAAGGCATGCTCGGCTTTTACGCGGGGAGGTTTCCCGCGGTCGAGATCAACAACACCTTCTACCGGCTGCCGAAGGAGCACGTTCTGCAGGGTTGGGCGGCTCAGGTGCCGGACTCGTTCACCTTCGCTATCAAGGCGAGCCAGCGCATAACGCATTACGCCAGGCTCAAGCCGGAGTGCGCGAGCGCGGTCGAGTTTCTGCTGCGCACCACGAATTGTCTGGCCGAGCGGTGCGGGCCCATTCTCTTCCAGCTGCCTCCAAACCTCAAGAAGGATGCCGGCCGGCTGCGCGCCTTTCTCGACACGCTGCCGGCAGGGCGCCGGTACACGATTGAATTCCGTCACGAGACCTGGTTCGACGATGAGGTGCTCGATGCCTTGCGCGAGCGCGACATAGCCATGTGCGTGACCGAGCAGCCCGAATTCGCATCGCCGGTAGTTTCGACCGCTTCGTGGGGTTACGCGCGCCTGCACCGGCTCGACTACGACGAGGCAGCGCTTGCCGGGTGGGCGAAGCGGATCGCGGCGCAGCCCTGGGGTGAAGCGTACGTGTTCTTCAAGCACGATGAGGGGATCGGCTCGGGGCCGCCGGCGGTAGATGCGTTTCGGCGGGCACTCGAGTCGTAATGCATCTTCGCGACGGAGAGCTGGTTCTCTCGGCTACCGATCTCTCGAGCTTTCTCTCATGCCGTCACCGTACCGCCCTCGACATGGGCGTGGCGTTTGGTGCGCTCAAGGCGCCGGACCGGGCGCCGGATCCACGACTTGAGAGCTTGTGGCAGCGTGGGCGAGAGCATGAAGCGCGGTACGTGGAATCCCTGAAGGCGGATGGCGTATCAATAGTATCACTGGAGAGTATCGAAGATCGCGACGAGCGGGTGCGTCAGACCATCGCCGCCTTACGCGGCGGTACCGATGTCGTCGTGCAGGGTGCGCTTCGCGACGGCCTTTGGTTCGGCTATCCCGACTTGATGAAACGTGTGCCGCGTCCGAGCGCGCTGGGGGCGTGGTCTTACGAGATCTACGACACCAAGCTCGCTCGCGAGACCAAGGCCGGGACCATACTTCAGCTTGGCCTCTACTCGGAGATGCTCGCCACAGTGCAGGAGATTCGCCCGGAACGGTTTCACGTCGTGACGCCGATAGCGAGCGAGCCATATCGCGTTCACGATTATGCCGCCTACTTTCGCTTCATTCGTGCGCGAATGCTGGAGTCGGTTGCTCTGCCTTACGACGAAGTCGCTGTCTCGCACTATCCCGAGCCGGTGGACCATTGTGATATCTGCCATTGGTGGGGCGAGTGCCGGGATAAGCGGCGGGCGGACGATCACCTATCGCTGGTTGCGGGAATCTCGCGAATTCAACGCAGGGAGTTGGAAACACGGTCCGTTAGCACCATGCGTGCCCTCGCGGCGCTTCCGCTCCCGCTTGGCTTCAAGCCCGCTCACGGATCCCGTGAATCGTATGAGCGCGTAACCAACCAGGCCCGCCTACAGGTGGAATCGGCCGGCAGAATTCCGCCGCTCCACGAGCTGCTTGACCTGGAACCGGAGCGAGGACTGTGCCGGCTTCCCGAGCCGTCGGCCGGCGACCTCTTTCTCGACCTCGAGGGAGATCCCTTCGCCGCCGAGGGCGGACGTGAGTTTCTCTTCGGGCTAGTTATGCCTGACGGGAGTTATCGGGCCCGGTGGGCGTTCTCGGATGATGAGGAGCGGGACGCATTCGAGTGGGTGATGGATGTCATCGCTGACGCAATAGCGCGGCATCCCGGCATGCACGTTTTTCATTACGCTCCATACGAGCCGTCGGCATTCAAGCGTCTGATGGGTCGCCATGCGACTCGAGAGCGGGAGCTGGACGCGATGTTGCGAGCGGGCCGGTTCATCGACCTGTACGCAGTCGTCAGGCAGGGCCTTCGCGCGGGCGTGGACCGTTACTCGATCAAGTCTCTGGAGCCGCTGTACGCGTTTCGGCGCGAAGTCGAGCTTCCGGACGCGAACCTGCACCTCCGGCAACTGGAGGTGGCGTTGGAAGCGGGAGCGGCAGATGCGATCCCTCGTGCTTCGCGTGACGTTGTGGAAGGCTATAACCGTGATGATTGCGTATCGACGCTGCGTTTGCGCGAGTGGCTCGAGCAGATACGGTCGACGCTCATCGACTCGGGAAAGGACGTGCCGCGCGCGACACTCGAAGACGGCGCCGCGCCTGACGAGTTGGATGCAAAGGCGCGAGCTGTCGATGCGCTACGCGAACGGCTCATCGCTGGCCTGCCGCCGGAAGCCGAAGGCCGCCGTGATGAGCAGCAGGGGCGCTGGCTTCTCGCCTTCATGCTGGATTATCACCGCCGCGAAGACAAGGCTGCATGGTGGGAGTACTTCCGCCTCAGCGAGCTGCCGACCGAAGACCTTTTCGATGAACGGGAGGCGGTCGCTGGGCTCGGATTCGTCGAGCGCGTTGACATCAAGCGGCGCGTGAAGTCTGGCATACCGACGGGCACAGTGACCGATAGGTATAGCTATCCAACGCAGGAGATGGAGATAGATGCCGGCGATGAGGTGTGGCTGGAGAGCAAGGCGAGTCTCGAGCAGGCCGGTCGCGATCGCGCCGCGAGCGGACGGGAGATCGACGAAAGCAAGCCGGTCAAGCCGGCAAAGTTCGGCGAGGTGATTGCGGTGGACCGGGGCACGCTCACGATCGACATAGTGAAGGGTCCGAAGCGGTCGGAAGACCATCCCGGGGCGTTGTTCGCCTTCTCGATCATTCGCAGCGTGGCGATGGAGGAGTCGCTCTTGCGAATCGGAGAAAGCATTGCAGCTGATGATGATCGGTACCTCGCCGCGCGCGTTCTACTCGAGCGACACAGGCCACGCCTCCGGTCAGCGCCGTTCGGAGCCGCTCTCGGCGAGGATCCGGTGGATTACGCCCAGCGGATCATCGGAGATCTTGACACCACGGTGCTTGCCATTCAGGGTCCGCCTGGTTCGGGAAAGACCTACTGCGGAGCCACGATGATCCTCGAGCTGGTAAGGCAGGGGAAGCGCGTCGGCGTCACTGCAAGCAGTCACAAGGTCATCCGCAATCTGCTGGACGAGGTAGCCAGGCAGGCTACCGTTGCGGGCACGTCCGTGCAGCTCGGGCACAAGTGCGACGACGAGACCGACTCCGTGCCGCCTCACATCAGTGTCTACGGTGACAATCCTCCGGCTTTCGCGGCGCTGACATCCGGTGAGGTAGAGGTGCTCGGCGGCACTGCGTGGATGTGGGCACGAGAGGAGTTCGCCTCCACTGTCGACGTGCTTTTTGTCGATGAGGCCGGCCAGATGGCGCTGGCAAACGTGATTGCCGTATCACAGGCCGCAGACAGTCTGGTACTGCTCGGAGATCCCCGGCAGCTCGAGCAGCCGGTGAAGGGCAGCCACCCCGACGGGGTCGCCGTCTCGGCGCTCCAGCATCTGCTGGGCAGCCACCTCACGATGCCTTCAGCTCGCGGTCTGTTTCTCCCACGCACCAGGCGCCTGGCACCGGCTATCTGTGACTTCACCTCGGAACTGTTCTACGAAGATCGCCTAACCGCATTCGAGGGCGCCGAGCATCAGGCACTGACGGGATTCGACAGTTTGCCGGCCAGCGGGCTGGCGCTCCTCGAGGTTCCGCACGATGGCAATCGAAACCATTCGGAGGAGGAGGTAGACGCGGTCGAGGCTCTCGTCAGGCGGCTGATGCGTGAGGGCGTGGGCTGGATCGACCAGAAGAACGTCGCGCATCCCCTGCTTGGTGAGCACATACTGATCGTTTCTCCGTACAACGCGCAGGTCACCCGCTTGACGACACGAATTGCGCACACCGGTGCCCGAGTCGGCACGGTAGACAAGTTCCAGGGGCAGGAGGCGCCGGTGGTCATCTACTCCATGGCGACCTCCAGTCCGGAAGACGCCCCGCGCGGTATGGAGTTCCTCTACAGCCTCAATCGCCTGAACGTGGCAACGTCGCGGGCTCGATGTCTCGCGGTTATCGTAGCCTCCCCCCGGCTATTCGCTCCCGAGTGCCGCAGCCCCCGGCAGATGAAACTGGCGAACGGGCTGTGCCTGTTCCGCGAAATGGCAATCAGCCAGTTGAAGGCAACTGATCGATCCACTCCCGGCTGACACGGGCTATCTCATCCATTACGTCGGCGTCGGTCCGGCCTGACGACTTGAGCACGTGAAAACCGTGATCGGCTCCTTCGATCCAGCGCATCTGCCAGGGCGCCGTTACGGTGGTCAACGCGCGCTCCATAAGGCTGCGAGTGCACAACGGGTCGCGCGTTCCGCTGAAGGACAGCACCGGCATGCGGATACTCGGCAGATGTGCGTCACGGAGCTTCTCGGGCTTTCCGGCCGGGTGCAACGGATAGGCAAGAAGCAGCAGGCCATCGGCCGTGTAGCCCTCGGCGGCCAGCATCGACGCGGCGCGGCCACCCATCGATCGGCCACCGATGATGAGGTGCCCCGGTTGCAGCTCCTCGCGCGCGCGACCGACCACCGCGTCGACCGTAGCCATCAGCTTCGGCATCGGATCGGGACGCCCGGACTTCTTCTCCTTGTACAGGAAGTTGAACCGGACGACGCCGATCCCCTGGGTTCGCATGGCCGCGGCTGTCGCGAGCAAGCCGCGATCCGACATGTTGCCGCCGGCGCCGTGAGCGCAAACGAACACGGCCGCGTCGCTGCCTGACGCTGGCGGGTCATACACAGCGGTAGTCGTCGCCGACCCCACCTCGATCGTCCACTCCGCGCCTTTCATTCGGGCGTCTCGAGAGGCAGGTCCATGTCATCGAGGAACTGGTGGTCGCCGGTAGGCTTGCCGCCTCGCGTCGCGGCTCTCGTCAGGACCAGCCGGTCGATGGTGCGCGTCATGCCAACGTACAGCAGCCGCCGCGCCTCCTCCACCTCCTCCTTCAGCGGCGTCCTGTTCGACGAGCCGCCCGGGAGTTGCCCGTCCTCGGCACCTACGATGTAGACGCGCGAGAATTCAAGCCCCTTGGTGGAGTGCAGCGTCAGCAGGTTGACCCGCTCGCGCTCGGGCTCCAAACCGTCCCACTTCGAGAGCGCTGCCCGCTCGAGAAACAAACAGAGCTGTTCCTCGAGCGGCAATCTCGGAATTCCAGCAATGAGGCGCCGCAGCCTCGCCATCGCGACCGGATAGCGCTGGTCGGCCGTCTTCTCGGCGCGGATCTTCAGCATCAACTCGCGGCCACCGAGTCGGCCGATGAGGCTTTCGAGGTCAGGCACCGACTCGTCGTGGCGCCGCTCCTCCTCGTACCGTTCCAGGCAGTGGCTGAACCGGCCTAGCGAGTATGGGCGTGCCAACTCGCGGAACAGCCGCTGTTCGGCGGTCTCCACCTTCGGATCACGTAACGCCAAGGCGATGCCCAGGTTGTCGAGCAGGCTTACCAGGGCGGTCTTCCGCGCCCGGGCCAGCTTCTCCCTGTCCAGCGCCAGCAGCAGCTCCGCCAGAGCCAGCGAGTCGTCCAGTGCGCGGTGTGCCTGACCGGTCGTAATGCCGAATTGCCGCGCCAGGTCGCCCAGCTTGCGGCTGGTTGGAAACAGATCGCGCGCCAGTGGAAGCGTATCGTACGTGCTCAGGTCGAACGATTGGCCGAGCGCCCGCACCATGCGGGCGAGAATCGGAAAGTCGAACATGTAGCCGTTATGCGCGACGATGATGTCGTCGCCGCAGAAGGCGCGGAATGCCGGCCACACATCCTCGAAGTACGGCGCCGACGCCAGATCCGCCTCGTCGATCTGATGCACAGCCGCCGCGCCCGCTGACACCCGCACGCGCGGACGCACGAACGCCGAGAATTTTTCGACGATGCGTCCCGCCCGCACGCGCACGGCCGCGATGTCAATGATCTCCGCCGTTTCGGTATCGCGATCGGTCGTCTCCAGATCGACCGCGGTGTAGTCGGTGAACGCATTGGCCGCGTCCGACATCTCCATCAGCTGCGCCGCCTTGAACACACCTAACGATAACCCCACACTCGGGACAGCACCTGGATCCAGCCGTTCTGCGCCGGGCGCGGGCGGTTCCTTGCCGCGTACGGCGTGAATGCCGGCTGCTCTCAGCATGCCGCATATGGCGATATCCACGCCGCCGAGCGGCGGAACCCAGACCGCCGCGCGCCGATCCCGTGCGATGCGCAGCCTGGAGGCAAGCTGCGCCACATCCGGGAGCGACGCCGGATCGGTGATCTCGTCGTGCCGCTCCTCCAGGGCCGAGCGGAACACACCGACTCGCCGCGAGAGCAGCTCCTGCACCAGCGTGCCCACCGACTCGTGCCGCTTGCCTAGCGCGGCGAGGTTTCGCCAGTCGTACAGCGCACGCCAGATCTTCTTTGCGTTGGGATCCGGCTTGGGCAACTGCGCGACCATCCGGTCGAGCTGCCGCCGCAGCCCATGCCGGCTCGCTTCCGCCTGCGCTCGTGCCTCATCGAAAAGGTGGCGCGGGAGCGTCACGCGAAAGAACGCGTCCCGGATCAGCGAGTCGTCAGGCCTGGCGAGCACTCGCACCGCGGCGAGCACGTATGCCACTGCCGGATCGTCGCCGAGTGCGCGTCCCTGCGCCAGCCGGCACGGGATGCCAGCGCTCATGAACGCCGCCTCGAGCCGCTCGCCGATCTCGTGCTTGCGGTAGAGCAGGGCGATGTCGCCCCACTGGTGGCCGTGCGCATCACGGTCGCGGCAGAGGTCGGCAATGACCCACTCCGCCTCGTCGTCCTCTGTGTTGAATCCCACCGCGCGCACCGGAAAAACCGAGATTCGGTTGGCCCGTGCGGCGACGCGATCCTGGAAGATCGGCGGGTTGTTCTCCACCAGCGTGCGTGCGTGCGCAAAGACGTTTTGCGGACATCGGCGATTGTCCTCGAGCTGGAGGCGTGCATCGCCGCCGAAATCCTTGACGAAGTTCTCGAAGACGATGCGATCGGCTCCCGCCCAGGAGTAGATCGACTGCTCGTGGTCGCCAACCGCGAATACATGGCGGTGCTCGTGGGCCAGCGCGCGGACAATCCGGTACTGGGCCCGGTTCAGATCCTGAAACTCATCGACCAGCACCACGTCCCAGCGACCGCGAATCGACGCTGTCTCCTCCGTGCGCTCGAGCAGGTCGGCTGCACGGAGGATCAGCATGTCGTAATCGACCAGGTTCCGCTTGGCCAGAAATCGCTCGTATCGCTCGAACAGCTTCTGGTCGTCAGGCTCCAGCGCTACCTCACAGAACCGGTGCGCGGAAAACTGGGTGAGAACCTTGCGATGCCAGTTTCGGTGTCCCTGGAGGCGGCGCAGCACGCCAAGCTGATACTCCTCGTCGGCGATGCCGAAGCCCGACTCCAGGCCGACGGCCGCGCCATGCGTTCGAAGGAGCGCGGCGCAGAACGCGTGGATAGTGCCGCTCGTAATGCGCCCGGCGGCCGCGCCCAATCGTGCTTCGAGCCGGTGCGAGATCTCGCCGGCGGCCTTGTTGGTGAACGTGAAGGCACAGATACGCGCCGGATCGAAGCCATGACGCTCGATCAGAAACCTGATGCGCTCTGTAAGGCAGTATGTCTTTCCCGCGCCGGGGCCGGCGAGCACCAGAAGCGAGCTCGGCTCGGCTTCGATGGCGGCCCGCTGGGATGGCGACGGCACGGCAGGGCTGGCCGAGCCGTCAACGCGCGTGCTGAACACGACTGGATCGAGTTGGATGGGGAGCATCGTAGGAAGAATTCTATACAGCGGACCCGACCAGGATGACTGCCGGTCCAGCCACACTCCCGAGTTGAACGCCTGTAACCGTAGTCGCGCGACGCTACTCCACGCCACCAACGCCACAGAGGGACGGTATCTCCATCGACCCCGCGTCGACGAACAGCAGTTGGTTATGGCGTCTTGCTGGGCAGCGGCGGATGTGAAGGTGGCAGCACACGGGAGTGGATGTCAACGAGCGCGGAATCGGCCATCGCTCCCGTGTCCGACTGGGGGTTTAGTGCACGCATGAGGGCCATAACGCTGTCCCTGAGCCGAGCATCGTTCGTTGCCGTGGCCACCATCAGTATCCCAAACAACGGCGCCTCCTCGCTAGGTGCGAGGACCGCGGCGCGCCGATACTGGCCGAGCGCGAGGGCGTAGTCTTTGGCGGTGTACGCCGCGTTCCCACTATCGAGGGCGACCTTCGCCTCACCGGTGATGGTCGGTGGGGTCGCCGTGGCGGATGCTCCCTCGCTGGCGACTGGAGGGTGGCCGAGTGGAAGCTTTGGCTCGTCGTCAGAGCGATTGCACGCACAAATGGCCACGAGCCCCACCATCGCCATGAACGTTCGGTATCTCGCCATACCCTTAACTGCCCCCCGGGATCGCGCGGCCGTGACATGCCACGCACAAGGATGGGTTCTTCGATCGGAGCCGCGCCGCATTGAACCCGGGTCCGTGAGGATTGAACCGGAAGCCGCCACCGACCGCCGAATGACACGCTGTACAGTCGCGCTCCGCGTGGCACGACGCGCACGACTCGAGACTCTGTCGCGCGGCCTGCCCATGTCCCAGACTAAAGCCGCGAAACGCGTCATGGTAGCCGGCCTGGCCGATGCGCGAATCCGCGACGAGGCCAGACTGCTGATGGCAGCTCTGACAGAACTGCGCCGGGTTGTGGCAATCGCTGCAGTTCGCCTCGCGGCTGTAAGCCGCGCTCGGATGGCGCGTTAGGAATCCTTGCGCATGGTAGCGCGACTGATCGGCACCCTCCGGCCGGTGACAGTCAAGGCACATCGAGCGCTCATGACAGCCCTCGCACGTCATCGGACGGGAGTTCGCCTCCGGCCCGTGGTGCTCCCGGAATTCGAAGGTATGGCTCGGCGGGGGCTTCCGGGTCAGTACCGCGCCTGTCGCGCGGCCCTCACCGCTTGTAGGGAGCGTTGCGACCACGCGCGGTGCCGCTCCGACGTGGCACGTGGCGCAGCTCTCCCGCGTGTGGCAGGTGGCGCACGTGGCGCCCCCGCGTTCGGCCTGCCGCCCGTGCGTTCGAAGGAAATTGGCTGCCAGGTGGCCTGGCGGAACCGAACGCGACGCCGTGTAGATTGGCGTCCGGTCATCGAGCTCGAGCGCCAGAATCACTGGTGATTCGCGGGCGTTCACGTGGCACGTCAGGCAGAGATTTCGGGCGTGACACGTGGCGCAGCTCGCGGCTACCGCCTGAGGACCCGAAGGTTGCGGACCCTTCGCTGCCTTGCCGTGACCGCCGAGCAGGAAATCGGGGTCGCGGTGGGACTGAGGCTCCGGGAAACCGCCGATTGTTTCGCGCGTGAGACCCGGGGCGTCGGTCAGGCGCACATGACAGGTCGCGCATGCCTCGCTCGCGACGTCCACGTGGGGCTTCTCGAGCTCGTGACAGTCGATGCACTGTCCCACCACAGCGTGACGCACCTCCATTCGGGGCGCGCCACGTTCGTTATGACACGCTGAGCACTCTCGAATTAGCGCGCTATCGGCAGGGTCATTCTCGGTCACCGCGCGGCTGTGCCGCTCGTGCGTGAAACGAAGATTGTTGCCGCGCGGGGTGGTTCGCGGCTCCCACTCGATTCGGGACTCCACCACGCCGTCGTGGCACGATGCACAACCTGCCGGTTCGGGCCAGAGCGGCTGCCCCTGCTCCACGACCCCGACATGACACGTGGTGCACAGGGGAAACAGATTGGCGTGTTCCTCGTGTGGGAACCCGTCCTGCAGGGACCGATTCGCCCACGGCGCGCCCAGAACCGCACCCGCGAACAGCGCGATTGCGACTAACACGCTGGCGGCCAGCGGCGGCGCGGCGCCCGCGCGAAGACTCATTGACGGCTCGGACGAGCCGGGGGAAGCTGCATGCGATCGGCGCTCGTGCCGAACGAGAGACTTACCCCCGCGCGCGCTCGGAACTGGCTGAGCGACGACGCACTCGCATCGGGCCGGTCACGTTCATCGTCCACGAATGTGACGTCGCCCCAGACCCGATGCTGCGTGCTGAATCGCCATACTGCGCGTCCGCCGATCCAGGTGCTCTTTGCATCGTAGAAACGCAGCTCGAGCGGCCGCTCCAGTGTTCCGCCGTACACATCCAATGAGTAACGCTCGCTAGGCGTGTACGTCACTGCACCATCGGCGAATCGACCGGACGCACCGGGTCCGTGCTCGAGGCCGACGTTTCCGTTCGCGCTCCAGCGCGAGTTCAGCGTCGCGGTGGCGCCCGCGGTCGCGCGCCACCCCTCATCTTCAAGCAGGGGCACGAGCGCGGTGGAGACATCCGCGCTCTCGTAGCGGTATCGTTCGCCACGCCAATGCAGTGACAGCCTGTCAGTGGCCCGGACCTGTCCGGAGAGGTTCACCGCGTGGTACGGCACGGGACTGAAGGCACTCCAAAGAGTCCAAAGACTGAAGTACGGACGGTATCGCCGCGCCCCGCCCGTCACGGAGAAACGCGAATGCAGGTAGGTGAGCGAGAGGTCGGCGCTCCCCAGATGGCCTTCGGCAACGTTGTAGTCGAGCCCGCCGGCCGCTCGAAAGGCGCCGGTCCGCGCTCCTAACGACAGTGCGGTGCGCTCCGACACGAAGTAGTCGTCTTCGGGGTCGATCTCTCGTCGATACTCCGCGCGGACGTCGAGATCCCGGTAGAGCCACGCGGCCTCCGCTCCCGCCACCAACTGCCGCTCGCGCGGACGCCAGTCATCGAGCGGATTGAGCGCGGCACTCGTCACCGGCAGTGCACTCGCCTGTCCGAGGCCCCAGCCTCCGTAGCCTGTGAGCTCGAGCGACGCATCGTCCCAACGCACCCGCACCCATCCGCCGTCGAAACCCATCGGCTCGAGGCGCGACGCGACGAGCTGCCGTCCCGCTCGGGCCCTAACGAACGTACGCTCGTACGCGAGATATCCCTCGAGCAGCTGCACTGCCGGTTCGGTTCCGGGCCACACTTCGTCCCGGCCGAAGTCCGCGAGCAGCCGGCCGGTCGCATGGATCGTGAGCCCTTCGACCCCCAGCCCCCACAGTACCACGTTCGCGGAGGTCGTCATGGGAACGGCGCGCAACTCGGGTCCCGGCCGGAAGAAAAAGCAGTAGTCGCCGGCCCCGCATCGCGCCGCGTGCCCGTCGGGCGTCTGCGATCCGCCGCTCGGCGCGGGCACGACAAGAGCCGCTTCAATGCTGTCGGACACCAAACCCCGAAACGATACGGCTTGCGTCCGCGCGTCCACACGAACACGGTAACCCTGGGCCGCGCCAGGAACGGTCCACACCGCGAGGGTTCCCGCCGCTATGACCGCGCAGAGTAGCCTCATCCGGGCGGCGCCGTCATGATTTTCGCACGATAGGCGGCCGGCTCGGCCAGGAAGTGACAGACGGTGCACTCACGCTGGTCGTAGTGGTCCTTCTCCTTCGCGGCGTGGCAGCTGCTGCAGAAGCTCCGCGTCGGGGTCAGTCGCGCCACTGTCGTCCCGGTGTGGCAGGCGTCGCAGCGCTGATGTGCAACCTCGAGTGTCGTATGGCCAACCCCGGGCTCGGCGATCGTGTGGCATGCCGAGCACGTGCGGTCAATGGCGTGGTGCTCGTCATGGCAATCCCTGCACTGGGCCTTGGCCGGGGAGGGCGCGAGCGTGACCGGCGTGGTATGGCACTCGACACACGTGGGCGTGGTGTGTACGGCGTGAAGAAATTCTACCGGTCGCGTATTGGGTGCGCGGTCCGGAACCGTCACCGTTAGGGTCGTGGGCTGCGGCGCTGAATACTCCTCCGTGCTGTGGCAGGTCGCGCACCCATCGGATCTCGGCGCCTGGTGATGGCAGATGGTGCATCCGCGCGGTGGCTGAAACGTGAGGCGTCCGTGCCCGGTTCCGGTTTCATGGCACACGAGGCACGCAAGTTTCGCGTGCCTCGCGTGAGAAAACGTGTCGGCCGGCACAGGGGGCGATCGCGTCGCTTCAATGACGCCATAGTCCAACTCCGATGCTGCCGCGCGCAGGTCGAGCGGGGCCGCGTCACCGCTGAACTCCGATGGGGGAAAGTCATCGGGGAACGGGCCGCTCGTCACGGAGTGCCCGTCCCTTGATGGATGCATTACCGGGGGCCGGATCGGCGCCGCCATGGCACTGCCTCTTCTTAACGCCTGCGTCGTGTCGAACGGAACGGGAGGCCGCAGCCCGCCGCGCGCGCGCACGCTGGTGTGACAGCCTGCACACTCGCTCGCGTCTACCTTCGCGCTGTGCGGCAGGTGACATGTTAGGCACTGTTCGCCGACCCTTCGGTGGCTAGCGCCGACGTGGAATGGCTCGTCGCGCCAGCTCGCGTGACATCCCGCCGTCGCGCAGGTATTGGCGGCGGCCGCGGGCGTCTCCTGCTCGTGCGGGTTGTGGCAAGTACCGCACGTTCCTCCATGGGGATCCAGCTCAGGATCGAAGTCCGCGAGCACACGCTGCATCTCGTGACATCCCAGGCACCGCGTCATTCCGGGGACCATCGTGCCGCGCGCGGAATCGCGGGTAGCGAGCGCGGGTACATCGGCGGTGAATTCGTGGCAGCTCGTGCAGTGGCGGACGGTCTGGTCGGCCATTTTCCCGAGCACTATTCCGGTTTCGCTCGACTCGTGACAGCCGCTCTGGCCGCACGTCTCAGACACCGGCTTGAAACGATGCACCTCGACGCCGTGACAGGTAACGCACTGAAGATCCTCGAGCGAGCTCGAGTCCGACTCGAGGTGTACGCGGTGGCCCGCAGTCGAAGCGATGCGCTGCCAGGTTGCGGTGTCTGCCGTTATGTGACAGGTCGCGCATATCTCATTGGGGACGGTGGCGTGCTCGCCGATATCCTGGGGACGCTCGGCTACCCACAGGTAGAGCTGTCGTGCGCTGGCGGAGAGCGGCTGTTGATGGCAGTCGTGACAGGACAGCTTGGAGTGCTCGTTCTCGTCGGTGCCGAACTCCTCGAACGCGGGATTCATGACGTGACACCCAACGCAGAATTCGTTGGAATGCTGCGTGTAGTTCCAGGTGGCGGCACCCATGCCACCCGCAGCGATGAGGAGAGCGACGGCTGCCGCGGCGAGCGCCACCTGTACTCCGGTCGTGCGCGTCGTCACCCAGCCGCGAATGGCCCGCCGTCGCCGGATGAGCAGCACGAGGACGGCTACTCCCACGATCGCCGCGAGCACGACCCCGCCGATCTGCACCCAGGAGGGGACGGTGTTCAGCAGAAACCGGGTGAGCTCGGCAACGCCACCGGGGAGGGGTGACCTGACGGCCACCGAGTCGGGCGGCGCCACATGCGCTTGCTGAAGCGCCGCCGCCGAGTCGGTTACCTGGGCGGCGGCACTCAACAATGCGTCGATCACGATCTACCGCGCGACGCGTTCATCGCTTGGGAACGGCTCCCGAGACGTGCATCGAGCCGGCGAATGCCCCGCCAAGCGACCCGAGCGGCGGCGCACGCAGCGCCGACGTGGCCGACAATCCGTAGTAGGTCTTCACGTAGGCGATGCTGGAGATCAGCAGCGCTTCGCACAAGAAGGGGTTATGTGCGCCTTTCGAGTTGTCGGTGTTCGACTGCCCATACTCGCCGCACAACCGCGCGTTGAACTCGACTGCTTCACCCACCGACAGGATGTTGTCGTTGGCATCGAACTCGGCCGGCTGCGTCTGATACACCGTCGCCAGCAGCCCCGCGTCGGTCGGGGCGGCATCGAGCACGTCGTCGCCGTTCGAGTCGATCCACAGCTGGTCCGTGTAGAACTTCAGCGTGGCCCGGGCCGTGTTGAACAATCCGGCCGCCACACCTTCGTCCGCGTGGCACCCCGCCTCAGCGCACGTCTTCCACGAACGCGCCGCCGTCGTGTAGTCGCAGGTCTTGTCCGCGGTCGGCCTGCCCTGCGCATCCAGACACGGTATCGGACGGAACAGGTGGCCGGTCGCCTGAAACACGAAGTCGCCGGTGATCTGGTCGGTCACGGTGAAGGAGGCGACGTGGCAGCCGGCGCACAGCTTCGGGTTCTTCGTGGTCGCGTGTGACCCGTAGATGCGATTGGTGTCGTACTGGAACCCCGGTGGCCGCCATCCGGCGAAGCCAAGCAGCACCGCGGCCTGAGGAGCGTGAGGCTCCATCCCATGGGACGAAGTGTTCGGCTCGGCGCGATTGAGGTGACACTGCATGCACAGATTCTCCTCGTGGTCCGTAGACGTAACCGGGAAGCGAAGCTGTGCGGTGTTCGGCGAGCCGTGCGGATCGTGACAGACGGCGCAGGTGATCCGCTGCGGCGCGTTGGGATCACCCTTCTCCACGAAGTTGGCCTCGACGTTGAAGTTCTGTTCGAGCGCCCCCCGCCCCTCGTGGCACCTGACGCACGAACCGGTGGTACGCGCCGGGACGCTGCCATGCCCCGACTGCTCCCACTCCTCGACGAACGGGTGGTGGGCTCCGGTATGGCAGTCGCCGCAATTGCCGGTGCCGTCCATGCTGATCTTGGCGAGCGGCCTGACGAGTTGCCCCTGGCCGACCCCCTCTACATGCGCGAGCCCCGGACCATGGCAGCTCTCACACTGTACGTCGTAATAGACCTCATCCTTCACCGCGTCGTGGCCGCCGTCGGTCCCCACCGTTAGGTTGCCATTCCCGTTCACGGTATGGCAGCCCTCGCAGAGCTCCTGCGCGCCCCCGCTCGCCTGCAGCGTAGCCCACGCGCCGGCGTGCGCCGTCGTCTGCCACTGGCCCTGGAAGCCGGCGTGGCAGTTGCCGCACGTGGTCTGCTTGGCGGCCGCGTCGTAGTAGCCCAGGAATCCCGCCGCTTCGGAGGGCGGTGGATTGAAGGGAGCCCGATCGCGGTAGACGATCTTGTCATCTGAACAGGCGGTGAGCATGACGGCGGCGAGGAGCGCTGCGGTCAGCGGGCCAAGAGCCCGTGCAGTCGTTGGAGGCCTGCGCAAAGCGTGATTCTCTCGAGAGATCGAAAACCGACGAGTGGGACCGGCTCCCTGACGCGGCGCGTGACGTTCAACCGAAGGACGAGAATTGTCGTACATGGACGCGTGGCTCCGCTAAATGAGTGCGGACTTGCATACGCAGAACTACGGAGGCCTTCCTCCGCAATAAATACACCCCTGCCAATGGAACCGATAGTCGGGAGTTCCCGGACGGGCTGTTGGGGTTCATCCGCCCGAGGTACTCCGAACGCGTCCGGGGGTCCCGCCACCACCTAATTGATGTCTCTCAACGTGTAAGGGCCTTGCGAGCCTACTCTGGATGAAAGCACGCTGCCAGGGGAATCGGTAGCGCGCTGTCAGGAGAAATCCGGTATGCAGTCAGGCTTTTTCGGGCTGACAGGGGGTTCGAGAAGACCTATGCTTGACAACACCCTGCCGCCATGTCGGCGGAGTCCCTTCCGCGCCGTCGGTGATCCCCCATTCAACGGCTCGTGAAAAAGATGCTTGTCGATCGGAGGACGTTCCTGAGCGACATCGCAGCGGTCTCGGCGGTAGCCGCCAGGTCCGCCGTGGCGCCCGGCGGGCCGTTCACGGAAAACGTCGTACTCAGTGCACCAAACGACGCAGGTGCAGTCGTTTGGAAGAAGGCGCCTTGTCGCCTGTGTGGCGTCGGCTGCGGGCTCCTCGTCGGCGTCGAGGACGGCCGTGCCGTTGCGGTGAAGGGTGACCCGGACTCGGCGGTCAGCAAGGGACTGGCATGTGCGAAGGGCTACTACTCCGTACAGGCACTCTATGGGCGGGATCGCATCACGCGCGCCATGATCCGGAAGAACGGCGCGTTAGGCCCTGCGCCGATGGGTGAGGCGCTCGACCTGGTCGCCCAAATGCTCCGCGACACCATCAGTCGGCACGGCAAGGACAGCGTCGCCGTTTACGGATCCGCGCAGTGGACCGTCCCAGACGCCTACGTCGCCTCGAAACTTTTCAAGGGTGCGATAGGGACCAACAACGTCGAAACCAGCGCCCGGCTGTACTCGGCCAGCGCGATGGTTGGGCTCGCGAGCAGCTTCGGCCTCGATGGCGCGATGGGCTGTTACGAGGACACTGATCACGCCGACGTGTTCGTTCTCTGGGACACCAACCTCGCCGAGAGCGACCCGGTTCTTTTCTCGCGCATGCTCGACCGGAGGCGACTCGATCCCGCCGTTCGTATCATCGACCTTTCGACACGTACCACGCGAACGAGCTACGCCGCAGATCACGCCGAGCTGTACGCGCCCAACTCGACGCTGGCGATCGCGCACTCCATCTGTCACGAAATCGTCGCGCGCGACTGGGTCAATCGCGAATTCATCGATAGGCATGTTGCGTTCAAGCGCGGCAAGACGGACATCGGTTATGGCGTCTCGGACGACGCGCTCGCGGTCGATGACGCCATCGGCGTCACGTGGGATGACTACGTGGCGTTCCTGTCCGCGTTCGCGCCCGAGCGCGTGCAGCAGCTGTCCGGAATATCCGTGGAGAATATTCGATGGCTGGCGTCGCTGTATGGCGACCGCTCACGTAAGGTGATGTCCGTCTGGGGCGCCAACGTGAACCGGCACGCGCGCGGCACGTGGACGAACAACGCGCTCTACAACATCCATCTCCTCGTCGGAAAGGTCGCCTCGCCGGGAGACAGCCCGTTCTGTACCACCGGCCAGCCGAGTGGCGGCAGCGCCGTGCACGACGCCGGGACGCTGACCCACACTCTGCCACGAGGCGTCGTGCAGAGCGATCAGGACCGGCAGCGTGCCGCGGCGATCTGGGGCGTGCCAGGTGAGAGCATCGACCCAAGGCCGACCCACGCCGCTCTCTCGATGTTTCGCGCGCTCGACCGCGGGGACATTCGCTTTCTGTGGATCCAGGCGACTAACCCAATGGTCAGCCTGCCTAACTTGACCAAGTATCGTGGTGCGGCGGCGAAGGACGACCGGTTCATCATCGTCTCGGAGGCGTACCCCACGCCGACGACCGACGTTGCGGATGTCGTCCTGCCCGCGGCAATGTGGATCGAGCGTGAGGGCGTCTTCGCGAACGTCGAGCGACGGACGCAGCACTTCGCGCAGATGGTCGCGCCGCCCGGTGACGCGATGAGCGACGCCTGGCAGATGATCGAGGTCGCGCGCCGATTGGGGTTTGCCGAGCAGTTTCCGTGGGAGCATTCCGATCACGTAGAGAAGATCTGGGAGGAGTACCGCCGATTTCACGTTGATCCGAAGAGCGCGCTTGCACCGATGTCCGAGCTGCGTGCCCGGCCGGGCGTGATGTGGCCATTCATCGACGGTCGTGAGACGAGGTGGCGTTACAACACCGCGCATGATCCGGCGGGCGATCGCAAGCGTGGCGCATTCGACTTCTACGGTCATCCGGACCATCGGGCCTGGATCTGGCTGCGCCCCGATGACCCACCGGCCGAACCACGCGACCGCGACTACCCGTTATGGCTTAGTACCGGCGCGGTGCTCGAGCACTGGGGCACGGGGTCGATGACGCGACGCATTCCGACGCTACATCGCGCTGTGCCGCACGCGTACCTCGAAATCAACGGCAACGACGCGGCACAGCTCGGCGTTCGCAATGGCGAGACGGTGCGACTGGTGAGCCGGCGCGGATCACTCGACATAGAAGCACGCATCG
Organism: uncultured Gemmatimonadaceae bacterium; assembly: GCA_964584905.1. Taxonomy (GTDB): domain Bacteria; phylum Gemmatimonadota; class Gemmatimonadetes; order Gemmatimonadales; family Gemmatimonadaceae; genus JALZIF01. The sequence continues at coordinate 27,402 of CAZPCC010000296.1, forward strand.
ACTACCGCTCGCAGCCTCCACGCGGGCAGCTCTTCGCGCCGTCGTTCGACGAAACGGTGCCGGTCGAGCGGCTCATGCTCGATGCCTTCTGCCCTCTGTCCGGACAGCCCGACTCTGTCGGGTGTGCCGTGCGCCTGGAACGGTTGCCGACCAGGAGCGGAGAGTAATGTCGCGTAGCTCGCGCCGTTCGATGGCGATGCGCCTCTTCCTTATCGCTTCTGCCGTCACGGCGATTGGCGCGCTGATCGTCGCCGTCCATCGCATGGGGACGAACCGCGCCGGCGAACGGGAAACCATCCCCGTACGCATGGCGATGCTGGCGCCATCCGACGAACCAATCGCTGCCGAGGCGGATGTGTTTCGGACACACTCGGGGGTGCTGGCGATAGAGCCAACACCCAGCCCTCGACGCGCGGCGCACCCGCGGACGATGGAGACGTTTCGTTCGCTTCGCGCTTATCCGGGCGCACCGCCACGCATCCCGCACGGTCTGACTCCGGGCGAATTTCAAACCGGCGGTTGTAACACCTGCCACGAACGTGGTGGTTACTCGCAACGATTTGGCGCCTACGTGCCGGTGACGCCGCATCCCGACATGGGAGCGTGCCTGCAGTGTCACGTGGGCGACGCCGCGCTCATGGCGATCCCGCTTCCGGACTCCGATCCTAACGCGCGCTGTCGCCAGTGTCATGCGCCGAACGCCACTCGTTGGACCGATGCCACACTGAACTGGGAGCCCATGGCGTGGCCGCCACTGCCGCGGGCCACGCCAGGGACTGATCCGCCGCCGATTCCGCACGAGCTCCAGTTCCGCGGGAACTGCCTCGCCTGCCACGCCGCGCCTGCGGCTGTTGCCGAAATCCGAACGCAACACCCGGAGCGGGCCAACTGCCGGCAGTGCCACGTGACAATAGATGCCGGCACCGCCGGATTCGAGCGCCCGGCGCCGAGCTCGACCAACGGTCGAAAGGGTGCGCCATGATGCGACGCCTCTGCATCGCGCTCGCCTTCCTGATTCCTGCCTGCGGCGATGACGAGCGCGCGACATCGCACGATCACGCGGCGTTCGGCGCGCCGGGAGGAGCGACGTTCGACAGCGATCACATCGACGTGCCTCGCGCAGGGAACAGGGTATCCGCTGCGCCGGTCAGTCTCTGGAAAGGGCCGGGAGGACAGCCGTTCGATGTCGCGCTCCGCACCGCCGATCCTGCCTCGGCACACGCCCGGAAATTCGGCACCATAACGATGCAGATCGCGCTGCGCACGCGCGCACCGAACCTCGTGCAATATCCCTGCACTTCGTGTCACCTGGGAAGAAGATTGACCCTGGCCGATGAGCGCGTCGCCGACGCACACCGAAACATTACGGCGGCGCACCCGGCGCAGACCGGCAGCCTGTGCTCGACCTGCCACGCGCCCGACAACGTGGAGCTGCTGGCGCTCGAGAACGGCGAACGCGCGACACTCGATCACGCGTACCAGGCGTGCGCGCAATGTCATGTCTCGCAGGCCCAAGCCTGGGCCGGTGGCGCGCACGGCAAGCGGCTCGATGGCTGGCAAGGGCCCCGGGTGCTCATGGGATGCGCCGACTGCCACGATCCGCACGATCCCACGCTCGAGCCGCGCATCCCATTCCGTGCGCCGGTACTGCAGCGAATCCGAGGCCCCGACCAATGAGTGATACCGTGGAAACAGGACCCCGATCCGAGAACGGCACTCTGTTGCAGAAACGTGTCGGCCGGCGGAGCGCGCTGGGTATCCTCCTCGCCGGAATGGCGGCCGGCACGCAGGCGATGAATGCGTGCGCACCGCTCAGCAACCTGACCGATGAAGAGCGAGAGCTCCGACTCCTGGCCTGGCGGGAGTACATCAAGGGCAACTACCGCTCCATGACGGAAGAGGAACGCGCGGATACCATCGCGCGCCTCGAGCGCCTGGCAAAGGTAAAGCGCGGTACCGACGTCACGATACAGTCGAGCGGCGCCCTACCGGGTGTGGTGTTCGGCTATGCCTTCAACATCTCCAAGTGCAAGGGATTCCGAAGCTGCGTCGAGGCCTGCATCAACGAGAACAACCTCGACCGCCGTGCCGCCACGCAGTACATCCGCATCTTCGAAATGGAAAACGGGGAGATCGATCTCGACCGCGCCGATGCCACGTTCCAGCACGAGGTGCCGGCCGACGGTCACTTCTATCTCGGGACACAGTGCTTCCAGTGCGCAGATCCACCGTGTGTGAAGGTCTGCCCCGTCGGCGCGACCTGGCAGGAACCCGATGGCATCACCGTCGTCGACTACGACTGGTGCATCGGCTGCCGCTACTGCATGGCGGCGTGTCCCTACTGGGCGCGGCGGTTCAACTGGAGCGAGCCTGAAGTCCCCATCGAGGAGCTGAACCCTAACCAGCACTACCTGGGCAACCGGGCGCGCAAGGCTGGGGTGGTCGAAAAGTGCACCTTCTGCATCCATCGCTCTCGGCAGGGCCGCCTGCCGGCCTGCGTCGAGGCATGCCCCACCGGCGCCCGCGTATTTGGAAACCTGCTGGATCCGAACTCGGAGATCCGGTGGGTGTTGGCGAACAAGCGTGTGTTCCGCCTGAAGGAAGAACTGAAGACCGAGCCACGCTTCTGGTACTTCACTGACTGAGATCATCGTGCACCTGAAGCCATTCGCACTGAGCGCGCTGCATTCGGTCACCACGGGAGGCCGGCGATACCACCTGTGGATGGCCAGCCTCACGCTGATAATGCTCGTCGGTGCGTACGCGTATGCCGTTCAGCTGCGTTATGGCCTCGGCGTCACCGGAATGAACGATCACGTGAGCTGGGGACTCTACATCTCCAACTTCACATTCCTCGTTGGGCTGGCGGCCGCCGCGATGATGCTCGTGCTTCCCGCCTACGTCATGGACGACATCGATTTCGGCCGGGCGGTGCTCATGGCAGAGGCCGTCGCAGTCGCCGCGTTGGTCATGTGTCTCGCCTTTGTCGTGGTCGATATTGGGAACCCGTTAGGCGCCTGGCACCTAATACCGGGGATCGGCTACCTCAACTGGCCCCGATCCCTCCTGGCGTGGGACGTTCTGGTGCTGAACGGCTATCTCGCGCTGAATCTGGCGATCCCGTTCTACATCCTCTACAGCCGCTTCTCCGGGCGCGCCCCGGCAAAGAAGAAGTACCTCCCGTGGATGTACATCGCCGTCATGTGGGCGGTGAGCATTCACCTGGTCACCGCGTTCCTCCTGGCGGGCCTCCCGGCACGGCCGTTCTGGAATACCGCGCTGCTCGGCCCGCGCTTTCTTGCATCGGCATTCACCGCCGGGCCCGCGTTCGTGATTCTCCTTCTCTGGTTCATCCGGAAGGAGACCAAGTACGAGATCTCCGACGGCGCATTCGCGAAGCTGGCACTGATCACGACCGTCGCGGCGCAGATCAACCTCGTAATGCTGATCTCGGAGCTGTTCTACAAATTCTATTCACCCACCCATCACGGCATCAACGCAAGGTATCTTTTCTTCGGCCTCGGCGAGCATAACGCGCTCGTGCCGTGGATCTGGACGGCGATCGCGCTCAACGTGGTGGCGACGATCGCGCTCATGATTCACCCCCTGCGTCGCAATCCGCGCTGGCTGATCCCGGCCTGCGCCCTGCTGTTCGTCGGCATCTGGGTCGAAAAGGGAATCGGGCTCGTGGTTCCCGGATTCGTCCCCTCACCGCTCGGTGAGATCGTCGAGTACACACCGAGTCTCGTGGAGTTGGGCGTCACCGCCGGCGTATGGGCATTAGGCATGTTCGTTCTCACCGTCCTCGTGCGGGTGGCGCTCCCGATCGAGCTCGGCGAGGCACGCAGTCCATACATCGAGGAGACGCGCGTCGCGCCGATTGTGCGGCCGCGCAGCGCACGCCCGCAACCGAAGTCCGTCCGGCCGGTCCGGACGCGGTAACGCAGCGGCCGACCGGTCGTCGGCCGACCTTCACTCGTGAGGTAATGACGATGTCCCGACACACTCCGAACGATACCCGGTACTCGGTGGCCGCTCTCGCCGGAGGACTGATCGGCGGAGCAGGCCTGGCTGGCGCACTGTTTCTCGCCGGTGCCCCGCTGCCCCTGGTCGTGGTAGCGGGAGTGGCGCTACTGGTGTTCCTGGCTGCCTCCATCAAGTACACCGATCAGTGGGAGCGCGCGGTGTTGATGCGGCTCGGCCGCTACCGCGGGCTGCGAGGTCCGGGGTACTTCGCCGTTGTTCCGGTTATCGACCGGATCGCCTACACGATCGATCAACGGATCCGGACCACCGCGTTCGGCGCCGAATCCTGCCTGACGCGCGACACCGTGCCGGTGAACGTCGACGCCATCGCGTTCTGGATCGTCCGTGACGCCGAGCGCGCGGCGCTGGAGGTGCAGGATTACGATGAGGCGGTCATCCTATCGGCCCAGACTGCGCTTCGTGACGCCATCGGGAAACACGACTTGGCGGAGCTCATTCAATCGAGAGTGGAGCTCGGGCACGGGCTCAAGGTTGCGCTCGAGGAAAAGATGCGGAACTGGGGAATCCAGGTGCAGTCCGTGGAGATCCGCGATGTGATCATCCCGGCCGCGCTCGAGGACGCGATGTCGCGCCAGGCGCAGGCGGAGCGGGAGCGACAGGCACGCATCATTCTCGGCACCGCGGAGACGGAGATCGCACACAAATTCGTGGAGGCGGCTGACGCCTATCGCGACCACCCGGCCGCGATGAACCTGCGCGCGATGAACATGCTCTATGAGAGCATCGTCAAGCGCGGCTCACTGATGGTCGTACCGTCGGGGCTGGCGGACTCGCTGAACGTTCCGTCGCTGATGGGGGTCGTGGGCGCCGCGGGACTCGTGCCAAAGGACGCCACGACGGCCGACGGGGGGAGGTCAGCTGATTCCAGCCTCGACATCTCGCGGTAGTAGCTGATCTACGCGCAGTACCTCCCGAAACGGAGCCGGCCTTTCCGGAGCGACAGCTAAGGGGCCGGCGACAGGCGAGGCGATCGCCTCGCCCTGACGCGTTCGGCTCATCCTGCGCGCGCCGATGCGATTTCGGCTCGAATGTCGGCGTCGTGGTCCGCGTATTCCTGGAGCGCACGCGCGCGCTCCGCCGGCTCGGCGGCGACCAGCCTCTGTCGAAAGTCCGATCCGGCGGCCGCGTCACCGCGAAGGTCGGCCGTGCGCGCGGCGAGCACCAGACCTAGCAAGTGCGTCGGCTGCTCCGCGAGGATCGCTTCGGCCTCGGCGGTGGCCCGCGAGACGTCACCCATGACGAGAGCGACCAGGCCGAGGTCATAACGCTGATGCGCGTCGAGCGGCGCGAGCGCTTCGATCGCAGCCAGTGCCATGGGCGCAAAGAACGCAGCGCTGTCTGTTTTTCCCTGGCTGGACAGGAGCATGACGCGATTGAACAAGCGGTCGGCACGTTCACGAGGGGACATCGCCGAGATGTCCGGTGCGCGCATTGCCCCCGATCCGAGCGGAATCGCTCCTCCTGCATCAGTCTGATCGACGCGCGCACTGAATTGCATGGCGGTAAGGATCAGGAGCACCACCAGCGCGAGCGCCGGCACCCCCCAGCGCAGAGCGTTGGACTGAGTCGGCGCCGCCGCCGGTGCAGGCGACTGTGCGATGCCTGCGCTGCGCCCAGCCAACGACGCGCCACACATGTGACAGAAGCTCGCGCCCGTATTGAGCTGCGTTCCGCAACTGCTGCAGAACCTTGGAGACGTCGCTGCAGGGGTTCGTGGTGGCATGGCCTTGATCTATCAGACGGGATCGGTTGCGATGGAAAGCCGTTTTACGCCTGACTACTGAACGTCGGGCTGCGGGCTGGTCCAGCGTTTGACGAGCACAACGACCAACGTGAGTCCTCCGACCACGAGAAGTACGGGAAACACGTACAGCAGCACGTTCAGTCCCTTCATCTCCGGCTCCAGCAGAATCCACTCGCCATACTTCGAGACGAAGTACTGCTTGACCTCGTCAGGTGTCCTGCCATCCCGCAACTGGTCGCGCACGACCGCCCGCATGTCTTGCGCGAGCTCCGCGGGCGAATCCTGAATCGATTCGCCCTGGCACACCGGGCAACGAAGCGAGGATGCCAATGCCGACGTACGGGCTTCGAGTGCGGAATCCTCGGACGCCGAGAGAGTGGGACGAGGCGGAGAGTTGGCATCCTGTGCCGGCACCACGCCCGCCACGCACAGGGCGGCAACAAGTACGGCGGTCAAGCGCTGGTGCCGGCTCACCGGGTTTCCAGCACTGACGCCGTGTCGGTAGCCGCGCCCGGCAGGAGGGAATCGATCCAGCTCTGCAGCAAACCGGATGTTATGGGCCCGATGTGCTTGTACGCGATGCGACCTGAGGGGTCGATGATGAATGTCTCGGGCACGCCGTACAGGCCGTAGTCGATGGCGGTACGAGACCGCTCATCCAGTACCGATGGGTAGCTCTGCCCACCCATCCGGGCGATCCAGTTGACACCGAGCGCCGGTCGGTCGTTATACAGCACGCCGATGAACTGGGTCGGGCTGCCAGCATATTGGCGGGCTGTCTCGCTGAGCGCCGAATGCTCGTCGCGGCACGCGAGGCACCACGACGCCCAGAAGTTCACAACCGTCACCTTGCCGGTGAGCTCACGAAGGCTGATCGTGTCACCCACCCGGCGCGCCAGAGGCGCCTCGCCCGGCGCGAACACCTCGAGCGCGAAATCGGGTGCCTCGCGGCCGGGGAGCGGTGACTGAATCTCGCCCGGATCACGCGTAAAGCCGTACGCGAACAGCGCGATCAGGGGGACCGCGCCAAGTACCGCGATGGTGGCGCGCTTCCAGTTCACGGCACGGTCTCCATTACTCGCGGCTCGGGCAAAGGCTCGCTGGCGACGGCCGGGGGTGGCATGGTGGTCCGGCGTCCGCGATGGAACATTCCGATGACGGCGCCGAGCACGATGACCAACCCGCCGAACCAGATCCACGGCACGAGGGGCTCGACGATCACCTTTACCGTCGCGTGCTCGCCGTTAGGTTCGAATGCCGAGAGGTTGACGTACAGGTCGCCGCGCAGGCTGCTGCGTACATCCGGCGTTGGCACCGGCTGATCAGACACGTGATAGTAGTTCATCCGCGGCTCGACGGTGCCGATGACCTCACCGTTCCTGCCCAGCACATCCAGCGTTGCGCCGATCACGGACCGCTGCGGTTCCTCCCGTCCCCACACATTCTTCAATCGCACCGTGTGCTCCGCGACGGTCAGCGTCTCGCCAGGCAGAAGGGTCGCCTCGCGCTCGCTCCGGAAAGTGGAGGACGCCGTGACTCCCAATGCGACGAACAGCACACCGATATGCGCCACGTAGCCACCGTAGCGGCGGCGGTTGCCACGGATGAGCCGCAGCAAGGCGGTGCCCCAACCCTCGCCGTGCGCTCTGTGGCGGGCGCGCATGCCTATCCAGTATTCGCGGAGGTTCCCCACCACCGCATAGCCGACGAACGCAAACGCCAGGATCGCGTACAGCCCCCGGGCACCTGCCAGAATGCCCGCTGCGCCCAGAATGACGGCGCCGATCGCGGGCGGGATCATTCGCCGGCGCGCCTCGGCCACCGAAGTGCTACCCCACGGCAACGCCGGACCCACGCCCATGAGGAAGATCAGCGCCACCATCGCCGGTACCGCCATGCGATTGAAGAACGGTTCGCCGACGCTGACCTTTACCCCGCGAATCGCTTCGGCGACGAGCGGATACAGCGTGCCGACCAGCACCGTCAGCATCACCGCGGTCAGAAAGAGGTTGTTCAACAGAAATACCGTCTCCCGCGATGCCACGCCACCGAGATTACCAGCCGTTCGAATGCGCTCCGAGTTCCCGGCAACGAGCACCAGCGTCGCCACCAGCACGACCGCGATGAACGCGAGAAAGTAGTAGCCGATGGTGCCGGTCGTGAACGCGTGCACCGACGAAAGGATTCCTGAGCGAGTGAGAAACGTTCCGAGTATGGTCAGGACGAACGTCGCCACGCAGAGATTCAGCGTCCACAGCCGGAGCATGTTCCGCCGTTCCTGCACCATCACCGAGTGCAAGTATGCTGTCGCGGTAAGCCATGGGAGAAACGATGCGTTCTCGACCGGGTCCCATGCCCAGTAGCCGCCCCAGCCGAGTACCTCGTACGACCACCACATGCCGGCAATGATCGCAGCCGAGAGAAATGCCCACGAAGCGAGCATCCACCGGCGCGAGAGAATGGCCCAGTCGTTTGATGCCGCCTCGTTGGAAAGAATCGCGCCGATCGCGAACGCGAACGGTACCGTCATTCCCACGTAGCCCAGGTAGAGCAGCGGCGGGTGAACCGCCATCAGTATGTGGTTCTGCAGGAGCGTGTTCGGTCCCGGTCCGTCGGCCGGTACCGGCCACACCGGCACGAAGGGATCGGCAGGCCCCGCGAGAAGGATCGCGAAGAATCCGGCGACCGCGAGCATCATCATCGATGCGTAAGGCACCAGGTTGCCCGGGCGGCGCCGATGAAACCACACGACCGCTGCCGCGTACAGAGCGAGCACCCACGCCCAGAAGAGGATCGAACCCTCCAGCGCGCCCCACAGCGAAATGACCGTGAACAGCAGCGGGGTCGACCGGCTGCCTACCGCCGCCACGTACGATACCGAGAAATCGTGCGTGACGAGCGCGAAGATCATCAACGCCGTCGCAAGGCTGACGAGCGCAAAATTGGTGTAGACCGCGCCATATGTGAATTGAAGCCACTCGCGCCGGCCGGACCGAATGGCGATCGGGGTGATTATGGCTCCGAACGCGATCACTGCCACGGAAACGAGCAGCGCGTTGTGCGCGATGAGACCTGTCACGGCGCGGACTGCTCGATAAGCGTCTTGTATTTCTCATGCGCCTCCTCACCCGGCTCGGGCGCACGATACTCGTTCGAGTGCTTCACCATCAGACTCGAGGCTTCGAATACGCCGCCGCTGCCGTAGCGGCCTTCGACAATGACGCCCATGCCATCGCGGAACATCTGCGGCGGAGCGCCCGTCGAGTGCACCTGCACATCGCGCGCGCCGTCGGTGACCGTGAAGCGGAGATCGAGCGTTTTCGCATCCCAGGTCATCGAGCCCGGTTTCACCTGCCCACCGAGGCGGACCGGCACGTCGACACCGGCATCACCCTTGGCCAGCAATTCCTGCGGCGTGAGAAAGAACACAACGTTCTTTTCCAGGCCGCCGAACGTCAGCCAGGCAAAGACGCCGAGGATCACTCCTGCTCCTGCCAATACCCATTTGCGATTCATTAATCACTCTCCCCGCTGCTCTTGTACACCATGGTCTCGTACCCGGAGCGCACCTGCCGGTCCTTGCGGGCAAGTCGCAGCGAGTAGCCGAGAAGTACGATCCATGTGACGGCGTACGCCGCGACAATGAATGCCTGATTCGACTCGATCATGTTTCCTGCGCGCCTCTCATCGCTGCCGCCTGGGCCATGTGCTCCGACGCTCGCTCGACACGCGCGATCTCATAGCGCTTGGCAATGAAGTAGATCATCAACACGAGGAGCGCAATCGCATTGAGCCGCAGCCCCAACGTATACGCTGGATCGAGCGTTGCCGGGCTCGACGGAGGTTGATGCAGCGTTCGCCACCAGGTCACGGACATGTAGACGATCGGCACGTTGATGGCACCGATCGCCCCGACCGCCGCCGACCACCGCGCCCGCTGGTCCGCGTCATCGACGAGGGCGCGCAGCGCGAGGTAGCCCACGAAAATGAGGAACAGGACGAGTGTGGATGTAAGGCGCGCATCCCACACCCACCATACGCCCCACGCCGGCCGACCCCAGATCATTCCCAGCAAAAGCGTTAGGCCGTTGAATACCGCCCCGACCTCGGCTGCCGCGGCTGCGAGCAGATCGTCGTTCTCGTTGCGACGCCACATGTAGAGGATGCTGAACACCAGCACCACGAAGAACGCCAGGAACGTCATCCACGCCGCCGGTACGTGCACGTACATGATCTTCTGCAGGTGCCCCATGTCACGCTCGGCCGGCGATGTCATGATCGCGTAGGCTTGCGCCGCGATCACCGCGGCAAAGCCGGCGATACCCAGCCAGATGCTCGTCCGCGGGATATCGGGCGCACGGTACTCGCCCGGCGGAGCGGGTGAGGGAAGAGTCTGAGCGCTAGGCTTCAATGACGTGCTCGAAGGCAAGGAACGTGGCGATCAGGAAAACGAGGTCGTAGGCCGCAAGCAGCCGTATCCATGCGCCCGACTCGTGCATCAGGTCCGCGCCGAGAAGGGCCTTGGACGCCGCTGTGGCAGCGAGTAGAACCGGCACCAGCATGGGAAAGAGTAACAACGGAAGCAGCACTTCCCTTGCTCGACTCCGGCTCGCCATAGAGGCGTAGAACGTACCCATGATGACCAGCCCCACGTTGCCCAGCACCAGCACACCGAGCAACCTGGGCCACTCCGCCGGGATTGTGATGCCGAACAATACCACACCGACCACGACAAGTATTGCGACCATCGCGGTAACGAAAATCAGATTGCCGAGCAGTTTTCCCGCAAGTAGCGTCCACCGGGGACCGGGATATTGCAGCAGCGATTCGAGTGCGCCGCTCTCCAGTTCCACCTGGAACGAGCGGCTGAATGCCAATACACCGGAAAACAGCGCGGCGAGCCAGACCGCCCCAACCGCGGCGTTTCGCAGGGCCTGAGCGTCAGGACCAAGTGCCAGCCCGATGAGAACCAGGATCGTCACGCCGAGCGACGCCATGCTGTTGAACCCCACCTTTGCCCGGAGCTCCGTCGTCAAGTCCTTTCTGGCTATGGCACGCACGCGGCGCCAATCATCCCGCCACGCCATCAACGCGTCACCGGAACTGGCGCCTGTACATCGTTGGCCGCTTTCGAGAGATCGGCTGCGGCGATGCGCCCGTCGACGATAGTCAGCGTACGATCGAGGGTTTGCCGTGCGGGCGCGAGCTCGTGCAGCGCTATCAAGGCCGTCCCACCCGATCGCACAATGTCGGCTACGATCGAGTTCATGAGGTCGACTCCTTCCGAATCGAGATTGCTGTACGGTTCATCGAGAAGCAGGACCCGCGGGCTTCGCAAGATGAGCCGCGCTATCGCGAGCCTCCGCTGCATGCCCGCTGAAAATCCCCGTACGCGGTCGCTCGCGGCATTCGCCAATCCAACGCGCTCGAGCACGGCATCCACCCCTGCGTACGGCATTCCCAGCATGTCCGCGGCAAAAAGCAGATTCTCTCTCGCCGTGAGATCGTCGTACAGTCCGGGCGTATGGGCCAGAAATCCAACCTGTCCTCGCACCGTGCTGGAGTCGCGAACCAGATCGGAGCCGTTCACCGTACCCGAGCCCGCGTTCGGCTTGAGGAGCGTCGCAAGAACCCGCAGTACCGTGCTCTTCCCGCTTCCATTCGATCCAAGCAGCCCCACCGCCTCGCCACGCCTGATTTCGAGGCTCACTCCGCGCAGCACCCACCGGCTGCCGAAGCGTTTCCCCAGACCCGTCAGGACTATCGCTCGATCAGGCGCGCCAGGAGGCATGGACGTGGACAAGGGCGAGAATCTCGGCAAAGAGCTTCGGATGGTGCGGTGCGAAGGCGCGATCGATAATTCCGACGACCTCCATCGCGAGGGGCGAGTCCTGCCCCGTCAAGATAATCTGTGAGTCCGCGAATCCGGCTCCCGTTGCCGGCGGATCAGTCTCTCGTTCCACGGAGTGGCGTAATAGTCTCGATGACGTCTCCCTCGAGAATCCCGTCTACCACATCGATGCCCTCTACTACTTCGGCAAACACAGTGTAGTCGCTATTCAGGCGGAGGTTGTCCTTCAGGTTGATGAACCATTGCGCGTCTCCGGTGTCGTGGCCGCGCGTGCTCATGCCGACTGTTCCGCGGAGGTGCGGCACGGCGCCGAGCTCGTCGCGGAAGTACTTGTTCAGGCCCACGTATTCGTTATGCCCACGGCTTCCGCCCTGAATTACGAAGTCGTGCTCCACCCGATGCCAGGTCAGCCCGTCGTAGTATCCCGTCCGTGCCAGCTCGAGGATCCGCACCGCCGTAATCGGTGCTGCATCCCCCCGCAGACGCACGTCGAAGCTTCCTCCCCCGTTCGATTCCGCCATCGTTACCCGGAGCCTGACGTCCGCGCCGAGTGCCAGCGCGATGGCTTCCGGCGGAATCTCGTGGCCGGGCGGCTGCGGACGGTCATCGCTGTCCGGACGCCCCGCGGCGGCGAGCAGCGCGATTCGTACATCACGCTCCGACGCGCTGCTCCGCTCGGCCCAGCGCTCGAACGCTGCGTCGGCCGCTCGCTGTGCGCCGGCGCGTGGCGAGCCGGCGAGTGCCAGTGCAGCCGCGCGGACCACCTGTGGAGCACCGGCATCGAGTGCTTCGATGTAGAGAGCATCCTCGGCGTGCCCGGCCAGTTTGGACAAGGCTCCAATGGACGCCTCACGCACGTTAGGATCCGGATCGCGTGCAAGTAGCCGGAGCGTTGCCGTGTCGGCGAGATTGGCACCGGCACGGGCGGCGTACAGGCGCAGGTGCACATCGCTGTGAGCGGCGAATCGTTCGAGGCGCTGGCTGGCTTCGATCGGCTCGAGACGGCTGAGCGCCAGAAGTCCATGGGCCGCGGCGTGCCACGAGACCGAGCCGGCGCGCCGCCTCGTCACGTTTGCTGGAAGCGAGTCTGCCCATTCACGGAAAGTCTCCACGATCGACCGGTCGGCAGCACATGCGGGCGTTGCAAGGGCGGCTGCACGCAACCGCACCGGCCAGGCGTCGTCGGCCAGAGCCGCACGCAACACCGCGCAGTCATCGCGCCTCTCGCTGAGCGCACGGTAGCGGAGGCGCCAGGCGGGCTCCGGCCAAACCGGCGGCGAAGGCAGCGACGGCTGCGAGTCACGTGCGGCAAAGGCGGATTCCCGCACGCGGCCTAACGCGCGGGTCGCCAGCGCGCGAATACGCGAGTCGGAGTGACGCGAGCCGAGCGCGAGCGCCTCGCTCGCCGCGTCACGCTGATCCTCGGCGAGTAGAATCCGCGCGATCAGCGCGGAATCCGCAGCCGGCAACTCTTGGCTCTGCGCGTGCGCCGCCGGCGACCACGCGGCGAACGTCGCGGCAATCGTCAGGGTGATCGCGGTGCGGAACACCAATCGAGCGAGGTTCATTGTCAATCCCCCAAAGGTCGATTGGCTCGCCGCCAGCAACGGAAGGGAAGCCATACTTACAGCGCGTTCTCCAGTTCGAGCACTCGCGGGGAGAGACGCGGATCTCCGATCCGTTCGGCAATCGCTCCGAACGCCGGTGTGGTGCCGCGCCAGCGGAGCGTTTCGACATCGCTGAACAGTGGAGCATCGATTCGCAGAGTCGCAAGGTTCTGGAAGAGGAGCGCGAGCTCGCGATCGGTTCCCAGCACATCGACCGGGAAGTCCTCGATTCGCCCCCAGCGGTTGATGAGGCGGGCCGCTGACTTGGGTCCCAAACCGGGGATCCCCGGATAGCCATCAGCAGAGTCCCCCACCAGCGCGAGATAGTCCGGGATGAACGGCGGCGCAACGCCAAACTTTTCGAACACCGCATCCGCGTTTCGAATCTGACCGCTCCTTCGATCCACCTGCACCACCCGATCGCCGGCGACGCATTGCGACAGGTCCTTGTCCGGAGTCCAGATGCAGACCTTCTCTACCCGGCTGTCCGCTGCCGCGAGGTGGGCCGCTGATGCGAGCGCATCGTCGGCCTCCAGCTCGACCATCGGCCATACGGCTACGCCCATGGACTCGAGAGCCTCCTCCAGCGGGTGAAACTGCGCCCGAAGGACAGGCTCGATTCCCTCGCCGGTCTTGTACGAGGGCCACAGTTCGTTGCGGAACGACTCGATTACGTGATCGGTTGCAACCCCGAGATGTGTCGCGCCGCCTTCGATCATCTGGGCAACGGTGTGCAGAACACCGGCCACCGCACCTAACGGCGGATCGGGCTTCTTTGCCCGGCGCAGCCCGTAGAAGTGTCGAAAGAGCTCGTACGTCCCGTCGATCAGGTGAACGATCACTTGGGCGGCGCTCGCATCACGCGCTCTCTGCTTCGGTCAACCGGGTTCGGACTCGATTTCATCGAGTATCCGGCGCGCCTGCTCGAGCTCATCGCGGCGAACGATGAGCTCGACGCCCTGAACGTAGCGGAGCAACCCCGCCGCATCCTGCGACTGGACGAGCGCCGTAATGCCCTCGGTTTCGAGGGCGATGCGAGCGAGGTCTGCGGCGATCTCATTCGGATAGGTTCTAACGACGACCGGGTCGGCACTCATGAGAAAAACGGATTGAGAATGATGACAAAGGCAGCGTCAATTCGCCCGCTCGAGCGGTCCAACTTCGGCGGAACAGATCGCCCTGACGTTGCGGGTGACCTTCTCCGCATCCCAGTTCCACCAGGCGATTGCCAGCAGCCGCTCGACTGTGTCGGCGTCGAACCGCGAGCGAATGACGGCGGCAGGATTGCCGCCCACGATCGTGTAGGGTTCCACATCTCTAGTAACGACGGAGGCGCTTGCCACTATCGCTCCGTCGCCGACCGTCACGCCGGGCATGATGGTGGATCGATGACCGAGCCACACATCGTTGCCGACGTGCGTGTCGCCCCGGTTGGGCCACTCCGAAGGATCGGCCGTCTCCCAGCCTTCGCGGAAAATCGGGAACGGGTAGGTCGTCAGCCACGACGTTATGTGGTTGCCACCATTCATGATGAACGTCGTCTCGGCTGCGATGGAACAGTACTTTCCGATGATGAGGCGATCCCCGATGAAGTCGAAATGATAGAGCACGTGATCCTCGAAGCGCTCCGGACCGCGCGGGTCGTCGTAGTAAGTGTAGTCGCCGACGATTATCGTCGGCCGCGTGATGAACTGCTTGAGAAAGCCAAGCCGCTGGATGCCGGGGAGCGGAAAGCGAATGTCGGGCGAGGGCCCATGACCAGCGAGCATTTGGGGATGGTTCTCCACTGAAGGGTACTATGCGGTGCGCCGGCCTTTTCCGGGCCGGCGGCCTGACTCGCAATAGCCTCGTGACGAGCCCGTGGCAATCTGGCGCCCGGCGACACGCTCCTGCATGATGGGTGACCCCCGCACCCGCCACCCGACAGTCCGATCACGCATGGAGATGCTGATGCAAACCGAGCTTGCCACGGATGTCCAGAGCTCAATGATGAATGCTGGACAGTGGTTCGCCGCCAACCAGTCGCGCCTGGTTGCGGCCCTCGTCCTGATAGTCGTCGGCGTATTGCTGGCGATTCTGCTACGCGCGCTGGCGGTGCGTACCGTCCGCGCCATCGAGCGCGCACTTCCCGGGCGGGACTTCCGAACATCCTTCGCCGGTATTTCACGGGAACGGCGCGTCTCCGATGTCGTCGGCGCGATAGTATTCTGGTCCATTCTGATCTTCTTCATCGCGACGGCGACGAACGCGCTCGGATTGCCGCTGCTGAATTCCGCCGTCTTCAGCCTGTCGACGTTCATTCCGCGCGTACTGGCCGCGGTGCTGATCGTGGTCGCCGGACTAGTAATCGGCAATCTGGCGAGGGGGGCGGTGACCGCGGCGGCCGCCGGAACAGGTTCGGCAATGGGGCCGACAATCGGTCACGTCGTGCGCCTGGCGATCGTCATCGCCGCGGCCCTCATTGCGGTAGCCGAGCTGGGCGTGGACATAACGCTGCTCACCGCCATTTTCTCCGTAGCTATCGCGGCGCTGCTTGGCGGCTTCGCTCTCGCGTTCGGCCTGGGAGCGCGCACTGCAATGAGCAACATTATCGGCTCGCACTACCTTCGACAGAACTTCGATGTCGGTCAGACCGTGCGGGTCGGCGGCGTGGAAGGGGTCATAACCGACATGACGTCGACGGCGGTAATTCTGCAGGTGCCCGACGGACGCATGATCGTTCCCGCGAAGCAGTTCAGCGAGAGTCCATCGATGCTCGTCGTCAGGGGAGGGGCGTCATGATCGCCGAGGAGCATCTCGCCCGCGCGTTTCTCGAATCGCATCCGGCGCGCGCGGCAATGACGCTCGAGCGGATGCCGCCTGCGCGGGCGGCTGCGGTACTCGGCGGTGTTTCGGCGGAATCCGCGGCCGCCGTAATGCGAGAGATGACGCCACCCTTCGCGGGCAGTTGCCTCGTGCTCCTCGCGCCGAACGAGGGGGCGGCGATCCTGACGGTGATGCCTATCGACGACGCGGCCGGCATCGTTCGCGCCGTGGAGCCCGGTCAGCGCGAAGGCGTGCTCGCCGGACTCGCTCCTGGCACCCGGGAGCCGTTGGAGCGCGTGCTCCCGTACCCGGCCGGCACAGCCGGCTCGGTAATGGATCCGTCCATCTTTCAGCTTCCCGAGGACGTTCTGGTGGCGGACGCGCGCGAGCGTCTGCGGCGAGCCGCGCGCGACTTGCTCTACTATCTGTACGTGGTCGATCGAGAGCATCGCCTGGTCGGCGTGCTCGACATCCCGGAACTGATGCTCGCGCGTCCGCGGGATCCGGTGAGCGTGTGGATGCACCGCAACGTCAACCGCCTTTCGGCGTGGATGCCGGTGTCGCTCGTTCGGGAACATCGAGGTTGGCACAGCTACCATGCCATGCCGGTTGTCGATGAGGAGGATCGCCTGCTGGGCGCCATCCGCTACCAGACGCTGCGAAGGCTCGAGCGCGAGGCGGCGGATCAAGGGCCCAACCCCGTAATGCTCACGGCGCGCGCGTTAGGAGAGCTGTTCCAGTTAGGTACGACGGGCCTGGTGGCTGGTGTCGCCGCGACCGCAAGCACCGGTCTGGAGCTCTCGGCCGAGGACAGAGGGGGTCGCGGTGAATCAGAGGTTGACGATGCGTGATGACGCAGCGGGCGGACTTGCCGAGCTGGCGCGAAAATACCTTCGCGAGTTCCCCTCCGAAGCCACCCGGCTCCTCGACGACATGCCGGTCGAGGAGATTGCCCGTCTGCTGCGAACGGAGCCGGTTCGCTATGCAGTTCCGTTGTTCGAGCGTCTCGATTCCCTGATTGCCGCGAAAGTTCTCGTCTTGCTCCCGGCGGAACTGTCGCGGCAGGTGGTGGAGGGCATGGATCCATCGCGAGCGCTGGCGATCCTGGGTGAGCTCGACGAGGTTCCTCGCAAGGCGCTGCTCGACGGGCTCGATGCCGGATTGGCGCGTGAGCTGCGGCTCATGGCTGAATATCCTCCGGAAACAGCGGGACGTCTGATGGATCCGCGGGCAATTGGATTCAAGCCTGGTACCACGGTGCAAAAGGCACTGGTGCGCCTCCGTGCCGTTCGGGATCGTCGTGTTTCCGATGTGTTTCTAACCGATGACGAGCGAGTCCTGACGGGACGGGTACCGCTTCAAACTCTCGCCGTCGCCGAGGGCGACACGCCGCTCGAGACGCTCGCCGTGACGCCGATCGCCGTTCGGGCCACCGACCCACAGGATGAGGTAGTGGAGCGGTTCACCAAGGGGCGGTTGGCGAGTTTGCCGGTCGTGGACTTCGAAGGACGTCTGTTAGGCGTGATCCGCTCAGACACACTCGCCGCCACTGCGCAGGAGGACGTCGCCGGCGACATGCAGGCAATGGTCGGCGTGAGCCGGCAGGAACGCGCTCTTTCGCCGGTCTCGTTCGCGGTAAGGAAGAGGTTGCCATGGCTCGAGATCAATCTGGCGACCGCGTTTCTCGCCGCGGCGGTGGTCGGATTGTTCGAGGGCACGATCGCGCGCTTTACCGCGCTGGCGGTGCTGCTCCCGGTGGTGGCGGGGCAGTCTGGGAACACCGGTGCGCAGGCGCTGGCGGTGACCATGCGCGGGCTGGCGATGCGCGAGATTCGCATTGGGCAGTGGCCGCGCGTAGTTCGCAAGGAGGCGAGCGTTGCCCTGATCAATGGCCTGGCCGTGTCGGTGACGACCGCGGCAGGTGTGTTGCTGTGGAGCCGCTCGATAGGTCTTGCCCTGGTGATCGGCGTCTCGATGGTGATTTCCATGATCGTCGCGGGAATGGCCGGCGTGCTCGTTCCGACGCTGCTGACGATGTTCGGACAGGATCCTGCGCAGTCGTCATCGATCATTCTCACCACAGTCACCGACGTCGTGGGGTTCGCCAGCTTTCTCGGGATCGCAACCCTGCTGGCGGGGATGTTGTAAAGCGGCCTCCCAAACATCCTGCCATGAGTTGCAGGAACAGGAAAATGAATGCGTCTGACTCATGCCGTTTTCGCGCTCTTCCTGCTTGGCGCGGGTTGCGGCGATTCACCTTCTGTCCCTGTACCCGGAAATGGCGGGCTGTTCATCGTCATTCACGGCCTGCCCAACGGCGTGGATGCCTCCGTCAATGTGTCAGGACCGGACGGGTTCAGTCTCGAACTGACCTCCTCGCGGCGTCTCTTCCAACTGAAGCCCGGTCCTTACACGATCACTGCGGCCGAGGTGGCCGCCGGAGGATCTCGTTATGCGCCGGCTCGAGGGAGCCAGGCCATAACGGTCACCTCGGACGTAGTGGCGGACGCCGAGGAGATAGAGTACGGGGTCAGCACTGCGCGGCTCGATCTGGAGGTGCTCGGACTTCCTTCGGGATCGGAGTCGGCCATCGTCGTCAACGGACCCGGCGGTTTTTCGCGCGCGATTACTGGTACGACTACGATCGATCTGCTCTCTCCCGGGACCTATACGCTGACTGCGTCCGAGGTGAACGCGTCATCGCTCGTGCATCGTCCGGACCCGCCCACGCAGACCGTGGTGCTTTCTCCCGACACAACGCCGGCAAGGGCAACGATAGGTTATGGGACCGGGAGCGGGACGATAGACCTGGCGGTAACAGGCCTGCCGCAGAGCACTCCAGCCTCCGTGACGATCACCGGACCGGGGAACTTTGCTCGTTCGATCACGGGATCGACCTCGCTCCGCTATCTCGAAGGAGGGTCGTACTCGGTCGCCGTGGCTACGGTAGGGAGCAACCTGACGACTTACACTCCCGTTCAGGCGACTCAGACCGTTGCGGTCAGCGACGGTTTGTCGAGCGCGGTGTCCGCGTCGTACACCGGTGCGCCACTCGATCTGGCTGTGGAGCTGGTGTCCGACGGATTCGCCGCGCCCGTGTTTCTCACCGCGCCTTTCAACGACCCGAGGCTGTACGTGGTCGAGCGAAACGGCCGGATACGCATTGTGGAGGCTGGATCGGTACTCTCGACGCCGTTCCTGGATATTGCTTCGCGCGTGAACTTCACCGGCGAGCGTGGAATGCTGAGCATGGCGTTCGACCCGCTCTATCCGCAGAACGGCCGGTTCTACGTCTACTACGTGAATCTCGCCGGAGATGTCGTTGTCGAGCGGTTCTCGTCCACTCCGGGTAGCAACGTTGCCGGTGCGAGCGATGGGATCGTTATTCGCATCCCGCATGGAGGAAACGAGCACCATGGCGGGATGATTGCCTTCGGGCCCGATGGAATGCTGTACGTGGGACCGGGGGATGGCGGATGTTGCGGTGATCCACAAAACAACGCGCAGGACTTCACTTCGCTGCTAGGCAAGATACTGCGCATCGACGTGGGCAGCATGCCCTATTCCATTCCAGAGGACAATCCCGTCGTAAGGAGCGAAATCTGGTCGGCAGGACTGCGTAACCCGTGGCGATTCTCGTTCGATCCGGCCACGCGGTTGATGTACATCGCCGACGTGGGTCAGGACGAGCGGGAGGAAGTGAATGTGGTGCCATCACACGTATCCGGGCTCAACTTCGGCTGGCGTCTGATGGAGGGCACTGCCTGCTTCAATCCTGCGACGCTTTGCGCCGGCGGACTTACGTTGACGTCGCCGGTGCTCGAGTACACGCATGACGATGGCTGCTCGGTGACGGGCGGATACGTTTATCGGGGCTCGTCCATACCAGAGCTGTCGGGGCACTATCTATATGCTGATTTCTGTCGCGGGTGGCTACGAAGCTTTCGCGTAGCCGGTGTAACCGCGACCGATCATCGCTCGTGGGCCGCAGTTTCTCTCCCGTGGACGGTATCGTTTGGCCAGGACGGATTCGGCGAGCATTACATGATCGGTGGCACGCGCGTGTGGCGGATCAAGCGGGGTACGGAGTGATCAGAGTTCAACGCTCGTCCAACGGCCCCCTCCGCTCCGCCACACGCGCGTGCGCCCGGTTCGCCGCCTCGGTCGCCGGATCGGAATGCAGCGGGTTCATTCCCGCACCCGGCGCGTTCCCGGCCTCCACCGACTGGCGCGCGCACTGGAATCCATCGTGGACCAGATCGCGGTGATGCTCCCACGGTCCCAGCTCGGCCGCCACCCCCGACGTCCATCCGTGCCGCAGCTCCCGCTCGGCAGCGGCGAACCCTTCCGCGCCATAACGCGGATTGCACCCGGCCAGGAACCCAAGTTGAGAGGCTGAGCGCGCGCGATCCCACGGTACCTCCGCATCGTCGCCGGCGCGCCGCCT
>CAZPCC010000297.1:0-1580 GCA_964584905.1 uncultured Gemmatimonadaceae bacterium
GGTCGTGCATGCGCTGGTCGGCCGTGCGATCGATCTCCTGCGCAATCAGCCGGAGCTGGTCCTTCGCGAGCATACTGCCTCCTGAGACGGTTGTCGGTCTGACACGAAAGCGGCACACCCGGTCGTCGGGTGGGCCGCTCCGTGGGCCTGACTGTACGTCGGTCGATCAGTGGCTTCCGCCCGGACTGTCCTTCATCATCCGGCGGATCGGCACGATCAGCAGGGCGAGCACCGCCGTTGCAATGAACAGCGACATCGCCGTCCGGAAGAACAGCTCGGGCATCTGCGACAGGTTCTCCGGATCGACGTTACCGCCGACGAGCCCGGCGATCAGATTACCGAGCGCCGCGGCCATGAACCAGATCCCCATCATCTGCCCCACGAACTTGCGCGGCGACAGCTTCGTCATCGAGCTGAGCCCGACCGGGCTGAGCGACAGCTCGCCCAGCGTCTGGAAGAAGTAGCTGCCCACGAGCCACCACGGCGAGACGCGGAAGCCGGCGCCGTTGGCGAGCACCTTGTTCGCGGCGAACATCATCACCAGGAAGCCGACACCAGCGAGGAACAGTCCGATCGCGAACTTCGCGGGACTCGACGGATCGCGGTTGCGCTTCCCGAGCGAGATCCAGATCCAGGCGAATACCGGGGCGAGCGTGATGACGAAGAACGAGTTGGCCGATTGCAGCCACAGCGTGGGCATCTCCCAGCCGAACACCACTCGGTCGGTGAAATCGCGCGCGAACAGGTTCAGCGATGTCGGTGCCTGCTCGAATGCGGACCAGAACACGACCGCGAAGAGGAACAGCACGACGATCACGCCGATCCGCTTCTTCTCATCGCTGTTGAGTCCACCCGCAAAGAACACGTATGCAAAGTAGAGCAGCGCCATCGACAGGATGACGGCCGTCATGCTCTCGGCGACCGCGATGGGATTGATCGTGAGGATGCCAATGCTCGCGAGCAGGACCACGATCGCTATGACGGCCAGCCCGGCGAACGTGATGGCACGGACGCGGCGCTGTTCCGGCAGATCGGCAGACGGCTCCATTCCGATCGGCCCGAGCGTGCGGTTGGATCCGAACCGATACCACAGCACGCCGAACAGCATGCCGAGGCCGGCGACGCCGAACCCGTAATGCCAGCCGACGCGCTCACCGAGATACCCCGTCAGCAGCGGCGCGGCAAGCGCACCAATGTTGATCCCCATGTAGAAGATCGAGAATCCTGCATCGCGACGCGATCCGCCTTCCGGATAGAGGTCACCGACGATGGCGGAGATGTTCGGCTTGAGCATGCCCGTGCCCAGCACGATCAGGATCAGACCGAGGAAGAAGACCTGCTGCGCGAAGATGGCGGAGAGCCCGATCGCGAGATGGCCGGCCGTGATCAGCAGGCCGCCATACCAGATCGATCGACGCAGACCCAGCCACCGGTCGGCGATCCAGCCGCCGGGCAGTGCGGCCAGATATACGGAGGCCGCGTAGATCCCGACGATCGCCGCGGCCGTCTGCCTGTCGAATGCGAAACCGCCGCTGGTCAGTGCGGCGGTCATGAAGAGGATCAGGAGCGGCCGGATCCCG
>CAZPCC010000298.1:0-11223 GCA_964584905.1 uncultured Gemmatimonadaceae bacterium
GACCTGTGCGGGTGGAGCGACGTCCCGCGCGCACATTAATGGTCCGACCCGCACTTGCTTTGCGCCACATCCTTTGGCGCTTGGTGGTTATCGCGGCGAGTTGCAGCCAACGGCACAGATCCGAAAGAGAACAACCTGCCCGTACGAATTGTGTAGCCCGCCACTCGTTTCCGGAAGCGCACCCTTGGACAAAGAGACAAGTGAAGAGGGCGTCCCTGCCACAAATGGTGTCACGACCGGGCTTTGGCACCGGGAACACTCCTATGGCTGACCCGCAACCGGAATACGCTTCTCGTACTCCGGCCGGTCCGGCGCCTTTGGCGGCGACTTGCGAATCATGTCCATCACCTCGGTGATCGCCCGCTCGAGCTGGCCATCGATGCCACGTGCCAGCTGCGCGGGGTCCTCCTTCACCTCGATGTCCGGCTCGACTCCGTGCCCCTCCGCGAACCACGTGCCCTCCACGTCGTACATGCGGAACGTCGGCACCGTGACCCCGCCACCATCCACCAGCGGCGGCGCGCCACTGATGCCTATCAATCCGCCCCAGGTTCGCGTTCCAATCAGCGGGCCCAGTCCAGCCTCCCGGAAGTAGAAGGGGAACGCATCCCCACCTGAGCCACTCCAACCGTTCATCAGCATCACCTTGGGCCCGCGGTGCGCGACCGGCGGCCATTGTTGGTCCTCGCCGTGGCGAACGGCCCAGTAGCTCAGCATGGGCCGGTCCAGCAGCTCAATGAACCGATCGGGGATCTGCCCGCCGCTGTTCCACCGCTCATCGATAACCAATCCTTCTTTCCGCCACTGTCCCATGAACTGGCGAACCAACTCGTTCTGCGCGCCGACGCCCGTGCTCTGCACGTAGATGTAGCCCACGCGTCCATCTGTCGCCTCGTCGACTCGTTGGCGACGCTCCTCGATCCAGGCCCGGTAGCGGAGCTCCGTCTCGTCAGGTATCGGAGTCACGAGCACTTGTCTCGAACCCGTCATCGTTGGGCGGCTGTTGACGGTCAGCAGCGCGGGAGACGGGGACAAATTCTGGAATCCGGCCCACGGATCCTTAGCCGTATCCAACGGCACCCCGTTCACAGCCAGCACGTAATCGCCTTCGGCGACGTTCACACCGGGCTCATTGAGCGGAGCGCGGACGTCGGTATCCCACGGTCCGCCGGCGACGATGTTGTTGATCCGGTATGCACCATTCTCGAGCGCCCAGTCCACACCTAACATGCCCACGCTGCGCGTTGGCGCCGACTGCTCATCGCCGCCACCGCGATACGTGTGCGAGGCGTTGAGCTCGGCAATGAACTCACCGAGCACGAAGTTCACGTCCCAGCGGGTCACGGCGTCATCGATCAATGCCCCGTAGCGCTCTCGCAAGTCATCCCAGTCGACGCCGTGCATTCCCGGATCGTAGAAGTAGTCGCGCTCGAACCGGTACGCATCCGCGAACATCTGTCGCCATTCGGCGCGTGGATCGACCACCGTCTCCATCTCGGCGGTGCGAATCGGCTTCTCGAACTTCTGCCCCGGCTTGAGCTCGACGAACGCGAACTGCTGCCGGCGCCTGACAAGCAGCTTCTTTCCATCGTGCGACAGGATGGCGTCGTTGACGTCCTGGAGGATGGATTTCTCTTCTCGCTCGATGAAGTCCCAGTAGACGAGTGCCGCCGTGGTGTCGGTGGAGCCGGCACGGGGCAGCCGGCGGTAGACCAGCTTGCCGATGGTGGCGCCGAGGTCGGCGTAGTTCCCCGGCGGTGGCGGCAGGACCACGGCCCGCCTTTCGAATCCGTCGAGGTCGATGTTGACGGCGCGCGCCGAGTCCGAGGGCGTGGCGCGCTTGGTCGTGTCGCGCGGAATCGCCGGGCGCGCGGTGGTGTCTCCCGCCTCGACGTTGTTGCGCGCCGCCAGCGGTGAATCCACATCGCGCCGGAGCGGCACCGCGACGATTACCGAAGCGTTAGGATACGCCCACGTGTTGCCGAACGCGTCGTAGACCGGCTCGAAATTGCGACTGGAGAGGAAGTAGAGGAACTGTCCGTCCGGATCGAACAGCGGAAGGTTGTCGTTGAAGTAACCCGAAGTCGCCTGATGCAGGCGATTGGCTCGCGTGTCGTAGAGAAAGACAGCCTGGTTGCGGGTCTCGACGGGACGCGCCCACGTCAGCCAGCGGCTGTCGGACGACCAGTTGAAGCGAAAGCCCTGGAGTTGCCCGTGCGCAATCCAGGTCCGGCTCGAGTCGATCTGGCGTAAGGCATTTCGGTCCAGATCATAGAGGTAGAACCGCATCGCCTCGTCGGTAAATGCGAGTTTCTTCCCGTCAGGCGACCACCACGCGCTGTAGCGGAAACCAGGACCGAGCTCGGTGAGGATACGCTCCTCGCCCGAGCCGTCCGCGGGCCTGATCGCCAGTTGATACTCCCCTGAGCGATCCGTCCAGTACGCGATGTTCTTTCCGTCGGGTGACCAGGTGGGATAGCGCTCGGCGACGCCTGACGTGTGGCTGAGGTTGAGCACTGGGCCATGCTCGGCGGGCACGGTGATCACCTCACCCCGTGCCTGGAAGACCGCGCGTTGTCCTGTCGGCGAGACCCCGACACTCTGGATCAGATTCGCCACCCGCTCCACCCGCGGGCGGAGCGACGCCTGGTCGGTGATGACCTGTACTTGCACTTCTCGTTCGGTTTCGGTAGCCAGGCTCAACAGATGGAGGCGTCCGCCTGCCTGAAAGACAATGTCTTCTGGACCGATGGCCGGAAAGGTGACGTCGAAATCTTGGAAGTTCGTGATCTGGCGAACTTCACCCGACTGGCTATCGAATCGCCAGATGTTGTGGCGCTGTTCGGAGCCGCGATCGGATAGGAAGTAAAGCACGTTCCCATGCCACATCGGCTGGGTGTCGTCGGCGTCGTTAGGCGAAATGCTGCGCGCGGTGGAGTCGCGCAGGTCGAAGATCCAGATGTCGGGCGCCCACCCGCCGCGGTACCGCTTCCAGGTTCGGAAGTCGAGCGCAGTCGGCGTGTAGGCCAGGTAGCGACCATCGGCCGACAGCGCGCCGAACTCGCCGTAAGGCACCGGCATCTTCGTCGGGAGTCCGCCGGCGGCGTTGACCAGGTAGAACTGGTTGTAGCGTTGGCGTCCGCTCTCGCGACCGGAGGCGAAGAGGAGTCGTCCGTCGGGATGCCAGTCGACCAACCGATCGCTCATCGGATGGTAGGTCACACGGACGGGCTCGCCGCCGCCGACCGGCACTACATACGCATCGGTATTGCCGTCGTAGTTGGCACTGAACGCGACCCGGGCGCCGTCGGGGGAGAATCGGGGGAACGTCTCCTCACCGACCGGCGAGCTCAGCCGGTTGGCGATGCCCCCTGCCTTCGGCACCACCCAGATGTCGCCGGCATAAACGAAGGCGATCTGGGTAGCCGACACGTCGGGGTAGCGAAACATGCGGGCGTCGATCTGGGCGGTGGCCGTGCCGGGGATCAGCGCCCCAACGAGCAGAATTGTAGTTAGGCGATGGCCAGGTGTCATGATGTCCCTCGTGCGGGATGGAAAGTCTCTGGCGACAAGATGCGACGAATTACGTGTGGGCGCGAGGTGCGCGACGTATCCCGGACGACGTGCTTGTCGACCAGCTACGGTCTCGCTAAACCACCACGCATTTCTTGCAATGGCTCTTACTCGGAGATGTATACCGGAGGGTCGACGAGGCCTCGGACCGCTGTCTGAGGCGGTCTCTCGATCGGACTTTCATATTGTTAGGTTTTTATGCAGTACCGGATCGTGGCGTTCTTTACGGCGCGCGCCGTGATCGACCGAATCCCCCAGGCCTGCCCCAACGCGATGCGTGCTCCGGCCGCGCGATTGAAAATTCCTATCTCCTCTGAGCACCCTCGGATTCTTCAAATCCCGAGCCCTGTTCAAGACGCCTGCCCGGCGGCTCGATAGCCTTCCCACGGTAGCGGCCTTCAACAGACACCCAGGAGATAACATGCGCAGGATACTCGGCGGATTGGTCGCGAGCCTGATGACGCTCGCACTAGCCGCATGCGGCACGGATACGCCCACCCAGCCGGCTGCCGGCGATGCCGGCCTAGCAGCAGGGGTTTCGCTCGCGGCGAATGGGACAAACGTCGTGGCCTCGGCGTCGGGCGGAGTCAGGTACACGCTCAACCTAGGGGATCTCGACGGCGACGGCGTGGAAGACCCCATCAATCAGCGTCTGACGTTTACGGCACAAAAAGGCTCCGACGGTACGGTCAAGGGCAACATTCTCTACGTGCAGCAGGTCTTCGGCGAGACCTTCCGCTTCAAGAGCGACGTCTCGTGCATCAACGTGTACGACGGCAACCGGGTGAAGTTCGGCGGTCCGATCACGCAGTCCAACGATGAAACCCTGCCGGTCGGGACCTTCATGTGGTTCCACTCGATCGACAATGGTCAGGGGGCCAACGCGACGCCGGATCAGACGACGGGCTTGGGCATCGGCGACAACGACGCGAATGAGGCCTTCTGCAACAGTCCCGCACTGCCGAACCCACGGTTCCTGAGCGACGTCACCGCCGGCAATCTGACGGTGAGCGGTTGAAGCGTTCGGACCGGCATGCCGGGCGTCAGCTCAACGCGGACTTGCGGAAGGCGCTTGGCGTCTCTCCGAAGTACTCCCTGAAAGCCCGGGTCAGATGTGACTGATCGGAAAAACCGGCGGCATACGCGATGGACGAGATCGGGTCGTCCGAATGAGCCAGCCGCTCGGCCGCCCAGTCCAGTCGCAGACGGCGGACGAACGTGGCCAGTGGGACGCGGTGCACCTCGCTGAACACGTAGGCCAGGTGGGCCGGGTGCACGCCGGCGGTCTGGGCGACGTCGGCCACGCGCAGCGGTTGGCGAAAGTTCGCTCGCACGTAGTCCTCGGCCAGGTCCAGCCAGGCTGGGACCTGGCCCGAACGCATCCAGCGCAGGTCGTGGCGCGCAGCGTCCACGAGCATCTCCAACACCAGCGATTCGGCTGCCAGATCGGAGAGGGGATCGGACCGGTGAATCTCCTTGGCAAGGCGCCGGGCTCGCTGGGCGATGCGCTCGCTACGGAAGTGATTGATGCGATCCACCAGGAACGGGCGGAGCGCCTCGATCATCGGGTCCCCAGCGTAGGGATCGATCTGAATCACGATGACCGATGCACCGCCGCCGGCGATCCGGTTGCCGTGCGTCTCCCCCGCCGGCTCCGTGAACACGGTTCCGGATTGGCACTCGAGCGGCCGGCGGCGGATGGCCGCGCTCGTGAACGTGAGGTCGAAGCTGCCCTCGAGCATGACCCCGAATGTGGCACGATCGTGGATGTGTGGCTCGAGGTCGGTTCCCGGCGCGAACCACGCGTGCGTACAGTGGAACCGCTCGAATTCGTTCGTCACAAAACGCGGGCTGCCCATCGTGATGGGGACCCCCCGGCTGCCCCCTCCATCCGCCATTCGCCGAGCTCCACTGAAGTGACGCACTCACGCCGACACCTTCGAGAGGCCAAGTCGTGGCATCGCGACGAGTATCCTGCGCAGCGCGGGGCGACGGTCAGAGTCGCCTCTTCGAAGACAGAGTGTGAGTTGAGCTGCCGGTCCGCAAGCGTGCCGGCGAATTGGCGACTTGCCGTCTCGGACGCGGCTATGGTAGGCACCGCCCTCTGAGGGTCGAGGCCGTCGCACGGGTACGCCATCGCGCGCTGATCCGCGAGACGACGTCCGGAAACGGACGTTGAGGGTTCCCGACGCCCGGCCTGATCCCGCCCTGATCTCTACCCCTCGCCTCCCCTCAGCACCTCCGCCGGCGGAATGCGCGCCGCCCTCCGCGCTGGTCCGATGCTCGCCGCCGCTGCGATCAGCAGCATCATACCCGCAACCGCAGTGAAGATCAGCGGATCCGTCGGACTCACCTCGAAGAGCAGCGCGCGCATCAGCCGCGTGCCGGCGAGGGCGACCACGAGTCCGATCGAGGCGCCGGCGATCGCCAGCCTGACCGACTGCATCATCACCATCCCCGCCACCTGGGTGTCTCGCGCACCGAGGGCCATACGGATGCCGATCTCGCCGCGGCGGTGGCCGACGAGATACGACACCACGCCGTAGAGCCCCACCGCGCTCAACAGGACCGCGGTGCCCGCCGCGATGCTCATCAACAGCAGGATGAACGACACGCGAGCCGTCGAGCGGCTCAGCACATCCTCCATCGACATTGGGTTTGCGACTGCGACCCGCTCGTCGATGTCACGGACTGCCTGACGAACGGTCGCCGCCAACCCGGCGCTGGCAGCGGGCGAGGCGCTCACGACGTACGTGGTCCGCCGCATGGGACTCCACCATGCATCATCGCCCTCGGCGACGGGTGGATAGAACACCGCCTCCGTGGCCGGTGCATCCAGTCCCGCGCCGCGTAATCCGTGGACGACACCGACGATCTGGTAGACCGGCGCATCCGGTCCGGACCCACTGCTGTTGATCGAGCGCCCCAGCGGATCCTGGCCGGGCCACAGCCGTTCCGCGAGCTCCGCCGTCACCACCGCCACTCCGCGCCCCGGCTCGGCATCACGCCACTCGGGGATCCGCCCGCGAACGCCGATACCTAACGCCTGAAAAAATCCCGGCGTCACCTTCGGCGTCGGGACACACGGCGCTTCCTCGCCGCGCGAATAGGGCTCGTCCGGGCGGAATACCATCCGGCAGGCGGTTCCCATGTCCCGCAGGGGGAGCACCGTGGTCGCCCCGACCTGGCGCACGCCAGGGATGGCGGCGATCCGCTCCTGGAGCGACCGATGAAACTGCGCCGTGCGCGCATCGTCGGGGTAGCCGTCGCGAGGCAGCAGCAGCTCGAACGTCGAGACGCCGGTTGCCTCGAGTCCGGGGTGAACGTCGCGAAGCGCCGTGAAGCTGCGGACCATCAATCCCGCCCCAACGAGCAGCACGAGCGCCAACGCGACCTGCATGACGACAAGCCCATCGCGCACTCCCCGCGACGCGCCCGATCCGCCGGCACCGCGCGCGCCTTCGCCTAGACGCTTGGCGCGTGCCGCCTGGCGCATCACTGGAATAGCGGCGAACGCCAGACCGCAGGCGAGAGCGACGCCCATCGCCAATGCCAGTGACTCACCGCTAAAGTGAACCTCCGCCAGCCGCGGAATGTCGCGCGGCGCGAGCCTGACGAGCACCTGCACGCCTGCCGCGGCAATTGCCACGGCTCCAGCGCCGGCGAGCGCCGCGAGCAGCAGACTTTCGGCCAGCGCGTGTCCGGCGAGTCTGGAGCGCGAGGCACCAAGTGCCGAGCGAATCGCCGCCTCCCTCGCGCGTAGCTCCGAGCGTACCAGGAACAGGTTGCCCACATTCGCGAACGCAGTAACGAAAACGAGCACCACGGAGCAGAGTATCAGCCAGAGCATGCGCGGCATCGTCGGACCGAGCACCGACTCGCGCAGCGGAACCGCCTCTACGCCGAATCCGTATTCCTTCAGATAGGCGGCAGAGTACACGGATGGAAATTCGTCCGGCAGCCGCGACGTAAGCGCCGCCAGCTCGCGCCGCGCGTCCTCCGCCGATGCGCCGGGCGCGAGGCGCGCGATTCCGCTGTACGGATGCGAGTTCAGTGCGGGCGCCGCCGGATTCAGCCGCAGCGGAAACCAGAGATCCACCCGGAACGTGGCCAACTCCGCCGATCCGGCGAACGGTCCGGGACGCGGCAGGTTGAACCCGCTCGCCGTGACGCCGACGATCTGCACTGCGCCGCCGTGCAGCTGAATCTCCCGGCCGACGATCCCGGGATCGCCGCCGTATAGCCGTTGCCAGAGGTCGTATCCGAGCAGCGCGACCGGCGCGGCACCGGGCGCATCGTCGTCAGGCAGCAGCAGCCGGCCAACGGCGGGCTGCGCGCCGAGGATCTGAAGGAGGGTGTGCGTGACGCGCCCCGTGCGGACGGACTCCGCGGCGCCCGCGCCGGTGATCGTTGCCTCGCCGGTGGCATACGCACCTAGATCGGCGAGCGTGCGGCTGCGGCTGGCGAAATAGAAGTACCCGGCTGACGACAATCCCCATCGTGATTCGCCCATCCCGGGTACCGTTGCCGGATGCAGCACCGAGACGAGCCGATCGGGCTGCGGATAGGCAAGCGGCCGCAGCGCTACTGCATCGAGGATCGTCCAGACCGCGATCGTCGCCCCGATCCCGACCGCGAGGGTCGAAGAGGCGACGATAGTGAAAACCGGAGATCTGCGCAGCGCACGCGCCCCGTGGCGCATCTCGCGGCGAATTGTCTCGAGCAGTTGGGACACCGGCTTCGCCACGATCGAATACTGTCTCGCATTCAGGACGTTCGATCTTCGTGGATGCACTCGCCCCGGTCAAGGGCGGACGGGACCGGCAGAATACGGGCTCGTCAAGAGCGCCGCTGCCTCGGTCAGCAATTGGTGCCATCAACGCCGAGCGGCCACCGTTAGGTAGCGAGCGTCGACGAGTTCGGCGTCAGGACATCGAAAGTGCGACACGAGAATGAGGGCGTTCGAGGCTCGGCCATGATGCGATCGCTAAGGGATCCGATTCAGAAGGAATTGGTAAGATCCGGTTGAAATCGCGTCCGTGGCCTGAATTCGAACGATGAAGCGGCCAGCGCTTGGCAGTGTGACCGTCAACTGGCGCCGATGCGTGCCATCCAGGCGGCCAATTTCATCTCCAGCCGGGCTCATGACGATCGCGAGTGATGTGGGCGCGTGGCCAACGAAACCGCCCCCCTCGGACAACGCGAACGTCCACTGTTGCCCAGCAGCACCGGTGAACGTATACAGGTCGACTTCTGCGCGAGTCGCAATCGAGCCTGAAACAGTGTCGCCCGCCTCGAGCCCCCCGTCGACCGGTCCAATGGGGACGATTCGCTCGAGACCGAACCAGTAGAGTCCGGATGCAATCGCGTTCGTCGCCTGGATCCTGATTGTAAACGGACCGTTGCCCGGCATGACGAGGTCGAGCTGACGTTGGCTGGTACCGTCGAGTCGACCGATCTCGTCGCCTGCCGGATTCAGCAGGATCGCGAGCGACGTCGCCGCCTGACCGACGAACGAGCCGCCTTCACCGATCGAGAACAGCCATCGTTCTCCGGCCACCGCGGTGAACGTGTAGAGATCGACCTCGGCCCGCGTGACGATCGAGCCTGCGACGAGATCGCCCGCGGCGAGCATCCCCTCCACCGGTCCAATGGGGACGATCCGCTCGAGACCGAACCAGTAGAGTCCGGCTGCAATCGCGTTCGTCGCCTGGATCCTGATTGTGAACGGACCGTCGCCCGGCATGACCAGGTCGAGCTGACGTTGGCTGGTACCGTCGAGTCGACCGATCTCGTCGCCTGCCGGATTCAGCAGGATCGCGAGCGACGTCGCCGCCTGACCGACGAACGAGCCACCCTCACCGATCGAAAACAGCCATCGCTCTCCGACCGCGGCATCGAACATGTAGTAGTGTGCCTGTCCAGCGGCATTGATCGAATCGGCCACGAGGTCGCCGTGCATCAACATGGACGTGACCACCGCCGAAACCGTGACGGAATCGGGTGCACTGTTAGACTTGCCATCGTGCACGACCAGCATGATCCGGTAGGTGCCGGGCACGTCGGCAACGAACGAAGGCCGGATCGAGAAAGCATTGCTTAGTCCGCTGAGACTGCTCAGCGGCCTCGAGAGCATCGTCCACTGGTAGGTCAAGGCATCGCCATCGCCATCGCTCGATGCACTGCCGTCGAGCTGCACGGCATCGCCGACGGACGCGACCGCGTCTTCACCGGCGTCTGCCACCGGGGCGCTGTTCGGCGGCGGCACCGCCGTGACCGTCACCGAATCGGGTGCACTCGCGAGCGAACCGTCGCGGACGATCAGCTGAATCAGATAGGCGCCGACGGCGTCGGCGACAAAGCTGGGATTCACTGCGTTGGGAACACTCAGGACCCCAGCGCTGCCGGCCGGTATGGAAAGGAGCTCCCACTCGTACCGGAGCGTATCACCGTCGGGATCGACCGATGCCTTCCCGTCGAGCTGCACGGTCGTGCCCACGATCACAGACGTGTCCCGACCAGCCTGGGCCACAGGCGGACGGTTGGCAGGCGCATCTCCCGGACCTGTCGCTTCGCAGCCCGGAATCGCCACGAGCGCAAACATGGCGGAAAGCGATCGAACGCTGCAGGCTCTGATGAACACCCTTACGCTCCCCTTCGACCTGTGTGCTGAGCGCGGGCCCCCTGGGATGGTACCAAGCGCAGCTCTCGTCCGTAGTCGCAATGGGACCCGCCGAGCCAAAGACGCGTCCGTGGCGGGTCGCTGCCGCGAGTCGCACCGCGACCAAACTACGGGATAGGAAATCCAAACGCCATTTTAGGCGCCGCATGGCTTGAAACGATTGCTCTTGCGCGGAATCGCTCTGGCGCTCTGGCGGGCGCGCAGTGCTGCGCCTAGCCACAATCTGAAGCCGGCGGCGGCCGCAGTCCATCCGTGTCGTCGGTGGACCAGGCCCGGCGGCGCTGTCATAGAAGTCAGCACCGATCGCCCGCCGGCCGCTCACACAGGACTTCCGGTTGGGGCGCGCGATCTACGCGCCCCCCCCGACCGTGACCGGCGGCTCCCTTGAGCTGAGGCTTGGGAGTCGCTCGCTGCCGAGCTCCGGCGCCGGTGCGAGCTCAGTCACGTCCAAAACCTCCTGCTCGTCCAGCGTCTCCCGCTTCAGCAGCGCTTCGGCGAGTGCGTCGAGCTGCTTCCGGTACTTGGTGAGCAGGCGCCGCGCCTCGACGTGGCTCTCGCTGATGATCCGCTGCACCTCGTCGTCGATCGCGCGCGCGGTCTCCTCGCCGAACGGCCTAACGCCGCCGTACCCGTAGCCTCCGTAGCCGTCGGAGCCGGCGAGGTAGGGGTTCTGGCGCGGCGCGAGTTGCACCATTCCGAGCCGGTCGCTCATTCCCCAGCGCGTGACCATGTTCCGCGCGAGGCTCGACGCCTGCTCGATGTCGCTCTCCGCTCCCGTCGTCTTCGTGCCGTAAACGATCTCCTCTGCGGCGCGGCCGCCCAGCATTCCGACAATCCTCGCGCGCAGGTAGCCCTCGGGGTAGTTGTACCGGTCGCTCTCCGGCCGCTGGTAGGTCACGCCGAGCGCCTGCCCGCGCGGTACGATGGACACCCGGTGCACGGGATCGGCGCCGGGGACCACCAGGCCC
>CAZPCC010000299.1:0-12239 GCA_964584905.1 uncultured Gemmatimonadaceae bacterium
CCGAACAACCCGGACAACTATCGGATCTATGCGGGCGCCATGCAGGGGCCGGCGGAGTCCCTCAAGGCGGAAGCCGAGAAACTTCAGGGCGATCGAAGCAAGCGTGCGGAATTCCAGGCCGTGAGGGAGCGCCTCGTCGCAGCCAACGATTCCGTTCTCAAGTACGTGGAGCTTTCCACGAGTGCGCCGGTGCGGCTGACCGTTCAGCAGATGCAGACGACGGGAGCTACCACCACGCTCATGGGCACTATCGAGAATCGCAGTGAGGCGGCAAAGACGTTCGATCTGAAGTTCGACTTCCTCGATGCACAGGGCAACGTGGTCGCGACAGAGTCTACGACGGTGCAGACTGATGCCAAGGGGCAGCAAGCCTTCCGAATCGAGGCTGGGGGGCAGGGGATCGTCGCCTGGCGATATGCGCCGGTGATCTGACGAAGTTCGCGTGGTTGGCGGGACAAGTCGCGGGCGGCGAAGAGATTCGCCGCCCGCGCTGCGTTTCCCCTCCACTGCACTGGAGGTGGATTGCACAAGTCGCTGTGGTTACTTGATTTCGGCGATCCCTTCTCGTAGCTTACTTGAATACGGCGGCGCCGCAGTTTCTACGCCGCCGTGGTCCATCGCGGGGCCGACAAGCTCTCGCTATTCCGGTCGTCAATTGGTTCGAGTCTCCCGCGTCCATCCCGGTTCAGTCGCCCAGCAGATAGGCATCCTTCCCGGCACCGAGCTGCTTTCGGTCAACGGGAGAGAGCTGGACGACTTCCTGGATTGGGAGTTTCTGACCGCGGAAGAAGATCTGCTCATCGCTGCCCGGAGTGCGGACGGCGAGATCGTCGAGCTGGAATTCGAGCGCGACCTGGGCGAACCGCTCGGCGTGGAGCTCGAACCCCCGCGCGTGCGGCGGTGTGCCAACAAGTGCGAGTTCTGTTTCATCGAGGGCCTTCCTCAGGGTCTGCGTCGCAACCTGTACGTGCGCGATGACGACTACCGGCTCTCCTTCGCCTACGGAAACTTCGCCACCCTCTCGAATCTGAAGGAGCGCGACTTCGCGCGGATCCTCGAGTACCGACTCTCTCCCCTTTACGTCTCGGTTCACGCGACGCCGTGGGAAGTGCGCAAGGTGCTGCTGAACAATCCGCGCGTGCCCAACGTGGTGGAGCAGCTCCAGCGACTCGCCGCCGGTGGAATCGAATTCCACGCGCAGATGGTCATCGTGCCCGACATGAACGACGGCGAAGTGCTCCAGCAGTCGCTTGCCGACCTCTGGGCGCTCGGCGACTCGGTGCTTTCAGTCGCTGTGGTACCGGTAGGGCTCACGCAGTTCTCGCATCTCTACTCCGGCCGATCGATGGATGCGCCGAGCACGCGCGCGCTCCTCGAGCAGGTCGAGCTATGGGAGACACGAGCCCTCGAGGAACGAGGCATGCGCTGGGTGTTCGGCTCGGACGAGCTGTACCTTCTCGCCGGCCAACCACTGCCGGACGCTGCTCATTACGAGGACTTCGCTCAGATCGAGAACGGTGTGGGCGCCGTGGCCTCGCTCCGCCAGCGTGTCGCGACGCAGCTCGACGAGCTTCCGCGCCTCGATGGCCGCCGCATCGGGGTGGTGACCGGGCACGCGATGGCTCCGCTCATGCCGGAATTGCTCGAGAGCATAACGGCACGGACCGGGGCCAGCTTCGAGCTGCTGGTAGCCGAGAATTCACTTTTCGGCCCGACGATCACCACTGCCGGACTGCTCGTGGGGAAGGACATCGTTCGCATGCTCGAATCGCGGGCCGATTTGGACCTCGCGCTCATTCCCGCCGAATCCATCAACGAGGATGGGATTTTTCTCGATGATGTAAGGTTCATTGACGTGCGCGAGAAACTCCCAATGCCGGTATTCCCCTCCTACGATTTCATAGATGTGCTTTCCCTGGAAGGGGAAGGTGTGTCGAGTTCGGGGGCCCACGCGGCGATCGCCAGATGAACATTCCGGTCGTCGCACTTATCGGGCGGCCGAACGTCGGTAAGTCCGCGCTATTCAACCGCATTGTCGGCTCCAATGCAGCGATCGTCAGCGATGAGGCGGGTACCACTCGCGACCGTCACTTCGCCCGCGCCGAATGGAACGGGCGGGCATTCTGGCTGGTCGACACAGGCGGCGTCACCGAGGATGCGCGGGTCCCAATGGATCTGGAGATTCGCCGCCAGGTCGATGTCGCCGTTGCCGAAGCCGACCTCCTCATGCTGGTCGTCGATGCGCGGACCGGGCTCCATCCGCACGATGCGCGGGTGGTCGAGATGCTGCGTCACGCCGAGCGCCCGTGGGTGCTGGTCGCCAACAAGATGGACGATCCTAGCTCGGCCGACCATTTCGAGTTCTACAATCTCAATGCCGGGGAGCCGATTCCCGTCTCGGCCATCAATGGCCGCGGCTCCGGTGATCTGCTCGATGCGGTGGTCGAGCGCTTTCCTTCGAATGAAGCCGAGCCTGACGACGCGCTGCGGGTTGCCGTGATCGGCAGGCCGAACGTCGGCAAGTCGTCGTTCGTCAACCGCCTGCTCGGCGAGGAACGGCTGGTCGTCTCTGACGAGTCGGGCACCACGAGAGATGCTATCGACGCGCCGATGCGCTATCACGGCCGATCGTTCATCTTCGTCGATACGGCGGGGCTGCGCCGGCAGGCGCGAGTCGGTGAAGGAATCGAGTTCTACTCTTCACTGCGCACGCGGCGCGCCATCGACGAAGCGGACATTTGCGTGCTGATGATAGATGCGGTCGAGGGAATGCATAACCAGGACCTCAAGATCGCGGCGCTGGCCTGGGAAGCAGGGCGCGCGCTGATCATGGTCGTCAACAAGTGGGACTTGGCGGAGAAGGAGACCAACACCGCCAAGAAGTTCCAGAAGGATGCCGAGGAGAAGGCGCCGTTCCTGCGTTTCGTGCCATTTCTCTTCACGTCGGCCCTGACGGGGCAGCGCGTGAACACGGCGCTCGATCTGATTCTCACCGTCCAGCAGGAGCGTGAGAAACGCATCTCCACTTCCCAGGTGAATGCCCGGCTCGAGGAATTGCTGGCCCGGCTCCAGCCGCCTCAGGCGGCTGGCCGCGAGGTGAAGTTGATGTACGCGACGCAGGTGGAGACGGCTCCGCCGACGATCGCGATCTTCGGGAACCATCCCGATCTGGTCCAGGAGCACTACGTGCGCTACCTGCATAACGGTTTTCGTGAGGCGTGGGGCTTCATCGGCAATCCGCTGCGGATCGTGCTCCGACGAAAAGCGGCGTGATGCCCGCCCTCGGGCTGCTGCTCGCCTACCTGATGGGATCGATTCCTGCCGCCTACATAGCAGGGCGTGCGATTCGGGGCATCGATCTGCGCCAGCACGGGTCGGGGAACCTGGGGGCGACGAACGTCATGCGGGTCATGGGCGCCAAGGTCGGCACCGCGGTGCTCCTGTTCGATGCCGCCAAGGGTGTGCTTCCGGTCCTCGTCTTGCCGGCCCTGCTCGGCGTGGAGGGGAGCACCTGGTGGGCCATCGGATACGGCATCGCGGCGATAGTCGGACATGTGCGTCCCATCTTTCTGCTCGGCCGCGGTGGCGGAAAGGGCGTCGCGACGGCGGCGGGCGTATTCGGCGCACTGGCATTCCTTCCGCTTCTCTTTTCAGCCATCGCATTCATCGCGGTGGTGCTCGCCACCGGTTATGTGTCGCTCGGCTCACTCATCGCGGCGCTCGTCTTTCCGCTCGCCGTCATTGTTGCGTCAGGCACGATTACGCCGGTGTTCCTGGCGGGGGCAGCGATGGCCGGGTTCGTTTTCTGGACGCACCGCGCCAACATTGGCCGGTTGCGCCGGGGGGAGGAGCACCGGTTCGGGCGCAGGCGGAAGGCGGCATGATGCAGTGCGCCGTGGTAGGCGCGGGCGCGTGGGGTACGGCGCTTGCCAGCGTTCTGGCCAGCCAGGGACACGAGGTCTGCATCTGGGCACACGAGCCGGAGGTCGCGGAGGAAATCAGGACATCGCACATCAACTCGGCCTTTCTGCCTGACGCGCCGCTCGACGCTGCATTGCGTGCCACATCGGACCTCTCACTAGCCGTCAGCGGGGCGTCGCTGATCGTGTACGCGCCGCCCTCCCACGTCCTGCGCCGTCTGGCTCAGCGGGCAGCGCCCAGCGTTCCGCCCGGGAGCATCGTCGTGGTAGCCACCAAGGGAATCGAGGACGGCACACTCTCGCTGACCAGCGAGATCGCGGCGGAGGAACACGAGGGGTGCTCGGTCGTCGCGCTGTCGGGCCCCAGCTTCGCCGCGGAAGTGATTCGTGGGCAGCCGACGGCTGTTGTAGCCGCCTCACGAGATGAGACATCGAGTTTCGCGGTACAACGCGCATTCAGCCGACCCAACTTTCGCGTATACACCAGCGACGACGTCACCGGCGTTGCGGTCGGTGGGGCACTCAAGAACGTCGTGGCCATCGCTGCCGGGGTCAGCGAGGGGCTGGGGCTGGGCTTCAATCCTCGGGCAGCGCTCATCACACGCGCGCTGGCGGAAATGACGCGCCTGGGCGTGGCGCTGGGCGCGCGTGCCGAAACCTTCGCCGGGCTCACCGGCATTGGGGATCTGGTGCTGACGTGTACCGGTGCGCTGAGCCGTAATCGAGCACTCGGGGAAGCGCTAGGCAGGGGCCAGACGCTCGAACAGGCGCTTGCCGGACGCCAGACGGTCGTCGAGGGTGTGCAGACTGCCCGCACGGCCCACGCGTTGGCACAGCGGGTAGGTGTCGAGATGCCGATAGTGGCTGCCGTGCATCGTGTCCTGTTCGAGGATCAGGATCCTCGTCAGGTACTCACCGAGCTAATGACGCGTGAACTGCGAACGGAGCGCGACGGATGAGCGCACCGGAACCGATTCAGGAGTACTTCTCCATTGGGGAAGTCTGTACGATGACGACACTCAAGCCGCACGTCCTGCGATACTGGGAGAGCCAATTCCGCTTTCTCAATCCGGCAAAGAATCGCTCGGGCAATCGCGTTTACCAGCGACGGGAGATCGAGCTCATTCTGCTCGTCAAGCACCTGTTGTACACGGAGAAGTACACCATCGAGGGCGCGCGGCGAAAGGTCGATGAGCATCGGCGCGGTGGGGTATTGCGCGGTGTGGCACGACAGGCGCTCACCGTCGAGACGCTGTGCGAGCTGGAACGTGAGCTCAAGGGGCTGGTCGAAATCCTGGATGGCCGGGAGCGGAGCGGATGATCATGCCGCTCGCGGTCGTAATTCCGGCGCTCGACGCGGCTGCCAGCATCAGGGCCGTAGTCGATTCGACGCGGCATGCAGTACCGCACGCAAACATTATTGTCGTTGATGACGGGTCCACCGACGCAACCGCGGTAATGGCGCGGAAAGCAGGTGCGATGGTCGTGCGGCTGGAGCAGAACCGCGGAAAGGGCGCCGCGCTTCGGGCGGGAATCGCCGTCGCGCTGCAAAAAGAGAGCGGCGCGATCATCACGCTCGATGCCGATGGACAGCACGATCCCGAACATGTCCCGGCGTTGCTGGCGGCGCTCGATTCAGCCGACATCGCCATCGGCACGAGGACGAGGAGTGGCACGGTGATGCCGATTCGCCGGCGCCTGACGAATGCGCTTGCAAGTTCTGCGGTGACGCGACTCACCGGTGCCGCCATCGAAGATTCGCAATCGGGGTTCAGGGCCTTCCGGCGTCGAGTCGCCCAGGAAGTGCAAGGGGTGGGCGACCGGTTCGAGTATGAGACCGACTTTCTGATTCGTGCCTGCAGGGCCGGACTGCGCATCGTATCCGTTCCCATTCCGACCA
The DNA here is from genome assembly GCA_964584905.1 of uncultured Gemmatimonadaceae bacterium. Classification (GTDB taxonomy): domain Bacteria; phylum Gemmatimonadota; class Gemmatimonadetes; order Gemmatimonadales; family Gemmatimonadaceae; genus JALZIF01. The sequence continues at coordinate 5,821 of CAZPCC010000299.1, forward strand.
TCTATGGAGGCCGGAGCCACTTTCGCCCGTTCGCGGATTCGGCGAGCATCGTTCGGACTCTCTGGCGCCATCGCACCGAGGTGCGTTCGTAATGCGGCTCCTCTGCACCAACGACGACGGAATCCTCGCTCACGGCCTCGACTGCCTGACGCAGGCGGCGGAACGGTTGGGCGATGTCACCGTCGTTGCTCCGGATCGCGAGCAGAGCGCCACCAGCCACTCGCTCACTCTGCATCATCCCATTCGTCCCATTCAGCGCGGTGAGCGCAGGTGGCAGATCGATGGAACGCCCACCGATTGCGTGATGCTCGCCGTCGAAGCCCTCATGGAACAGCGTCCGGACTGGGTGCTGAGCGGCGTGAACCATGGACAGAACATGGGCGAGGATGTGCTGTACTCGGGAACGGTCGCCGCGGCCATGGAAGGGATGTCGCTCGGCATTCCGTCGATCGCCATCTCCTTTGCCGGCGGCGATCTCCGCGCCGATCCAACCCTGCTGTCCCAGCAGATCGACGTACTGCACGAACTTCTGGCCCACGTCATGGCGCTGCCGGCGTTTCCGCGCGACACGCTGCTCAACGTGAACCTCCCGCCACTGCAATCGTCCGAGATCAAGGGCATGCGCCTGACGACATTGGGTCGCCGTGTCTACTCGGATTCCCTGATGAGGATGAAGGACCCCTGGGGGCGCGAAATATTCTGGATAGGCGGGGGTTCGGCCGCCTGGACGGGAGGGGACGATTCGGACTTCCGGGCGGTGCAGGACGGGTACATTTCCGTGACACCGCTCCATCTCGATCTCACGCATTACAAGATGCTCGCCACCCAGGCGTGGTGGGGCGTCCCGTGATTCAGCAGTACACGGGAGTTCGTCGCCGCCTCATCGAGGCTTTGCGCGAGAAGGGAATCAACGACCTCGCCGTTCTTCGGGCGTTCGACCTCGTTCCCCGGCACCTGTTCGTTCCCTCCGGCGTGCATCATCGCGCATACGAAGACTCCTCGCTGCCTATCGGGAACGGGCAGACTATCTCACAGCCGTCCACTCACGCGCGCTACCTGGAGCTGCTGGCGCTGACCGGTCGGGAGCGCGTGCTGGAGATCGGTACGGGTTCCGGATATCAAACGGGATTGCTGTCGCATCTGGCAGCTCAGGTATTCAGCGTCGAGCGCGTGCCGGCGTTACTAGACCGCGCCCGACTGGCGCTGCGCGATGCGGGTATCGGGAATGTTTCACTGCTCGCCGGAGACGGCACGCTAGGTTGGCGCGAATATGCGCCGTACGATGCCATTTTGGTGACAGCCGGCTCGCCAACGATGCCTGAGCCCTTGGCCGAGCAGCTGGCCGAGGGTGGTCGAATGCTCATTCCCCTCGGCGGGCGTGAGGAGCAGACACTTACCCTCGTGACGCGGCGTGGAGACGCGTGGGAGCGGCGTGCGGTAGCACCGGCGCGGTTCGTACCGTTGCTCGGCACGCACGGCTGGGCAGAGTGAGCAGGGAGGCCGGAGTTGCGTCAGGCAGACAGGAAGGGGGAGTGAAGGCCATCCGGGCGGTGGCGAGCGGCAGAGTACAGGGCGTAGGCTTTCGCTGGTTCGTCCGCGAAGAGGCTCGGCGAGTGGGAGTGGATGGCTGGGTGCGCAACTGCGCTGACGGATCCGTCGAGGTGCTCGCCGCTGGCCCGCCGGAGTCCGTAGATGCACTGGTGCGTGCGGTGCGCAGAGGGCCGTCCGCCGCCCGCGTCGATGTACTGAATGTCCTTCCCGCGGGCGGCGAGGTCGCGCCGCACCCATTCACCATTCGCTAGGCAGACACCGTGTCGCCAGGCGCCGCATCAAAGTCCGCTCTCGACGAAGACGTTCGTCGCTCGCTTCGCGATGTGCCGGACTTTCCGAAACCCGGCATTCTGTTCAAGGACATCACTCCCGTGCTTGCCGATGCCGAGCTCTACCGGCGGGTTACCGACGCGATGGCGGAGCCGTTTGCCGAATCGGCGATCACGCACGTGGTTGCGGTGGAGAGCCGGGGATTTCTGCTGGCCGGACCCATCGCGCGGCGGCTCGGCGCCGGACTCGTTCCCGTCCGAAAGCCCGGCAAGTTGCCGCACACCGTGGTCCGGCAGGAGTACGCGCTGGAGTATGGGTCAGATTGCCTCGAGATGCATAGCGACGCGCTCGGTCCGGGTAGCCGAGTCCTGGTTGTCGACGATGTTCTTGCCACCGGCGGCACCGCGCGGGCTGCCTGTCTACTAGTAGAGGGCCACGGCGGCCGGATTGCGGGGTGCTCTTTCCTGCTCGAGCTCTCGTTCCTGCACGGTCGCAAGTCGCTCGATGGCCGGCGCGCACATTTCGTTCTCACCATTTGAGCTTCACCATGGCCAGCGCCCCCAATGAGCGTCCTCTGCCGACCCCCCGCGACGTCAGGGAGGCCCGGGAGAGCATTCGCGACGGAATAGTCCAGACGCCGGTGGTTGCGGCGACGGCGCTCGGCGATCGCGTTCCGTGCGAGCTGCACATCAAACTCGAGAGCACGCAACGCACGGGATCGTTCAAGGATCGTGGTGCTCTCTACCGTATGCTCGCGCTTTCGCCGGAGGAGCGCGAGCGGGGCATAGTGACGGCGAGTGCCGGCAACCACGCGCAGGCCGTTGCCTATCATGGCCGCCGGCTCGGCGTCTCCGTCACAGTCGTCATGCCGGAGCACACGCCGCTTGTAAAGGTTGCCAACACGCAGGGTTTCGGTGCGGACGTCCGCTTTCACGGCGCCACGCTCTCCGACTCGATGGCCGAAGCCCGAAGAATAGAAACGGGCGAGCGGCGCGTGCTCGTGCACGCCTTCGACGACGCGCGAGTCGTAGCGGGGCAGGGGACGGTCGGGCTCGAGCTGCTGGAGCAACTCCCTCGCCTGACGGCGGTCGTCGTGCCCGTCGGTGGGGGCGGTCTCATCTCCGGCATCGCGTTGGCAATCAAGGAACAGCGGCCGGAGATTCGTGTCTACGGTGTCGAAGCCAGTGCCGCGGCCTCGGCAATCGCTTCGCGCAAGGCAGGACGGGTGGTGAATATCGAATCGGCGGACACGATAGCGGACGGCATTGCAGTCAAGCGCGTCGGTGAGGTCACCTTTCCGCTCATCGAGAGGTATGTGGACGATCTGGTTGCTGTCGACGAGGCCCAGATCGCTTCCGCGGTGCACCTGCTCCTGGAGCGGGAAAAGCTATTGGCTGAGGGAGCGGGCGCCGTCCCCCTCGCCGCCATCCTCGCCGGCCTGCTCCCCCTCGGCGGCGACGACGTGGCGGCGATGGTCCTGTCCGGGGGCAACATCGACGTCACGCTGCTTCAGCGCATCATCGACCGGGGTCTGGTGGCGGACGGGCGGCTGGCGCGACTGGCCGTCACCGTACGAGACCGCCCGGGACACCTGGCGCGCCTTACGCGAATCGTGAGCGAAGCTGGCGCCAACGTGGTGGAGGTCGCGCACCGCCGCGCGTTCGCCGACATCGCGGTACGCGACGTGGAGATCGTCATGCATCTCGAGACACGCGGCCGGGAGCACATGGAGTTCGTGCTGCAACGGCTGCGCGCCGAAGGCCACCGCGTGACCGAGGAGGTTTGAAAGACGCGGGACGAGGGATGCGGGACGAGGGATGCGATGAGCAACTTACCAGCCGCCTCCTCCTCCGCCACCGGAGCTTCCACCACCACCACCACCACCACCTCCACCACCTCCGCTCGAGCTCGAGCTCGGCGCCGGCACCGAGGCGGCCATCCCTCCTATCGCCGCGCCGAACGATGCTCCTCCACCTGCGCCGCCAAAGCCCCCTCCTCCGCCGAATCCGGTCCACCCTCCTCCGCCACTGGCGGAGGAGCCGCTGGAGCCTGACGAGTACGCCACTGCCCGCGCCGCACTGGCGGTTTCCTCACCGCCGAACGATCGGAACCAGCGATCGATGTGGCTTCCAAGTCCGAAGGCGAGGACGTACGGAAACCACTCGTCACGAAGCGCCGGCTGCGGCTTCGCGAGTTCGGACCGAAAGTACTCGCGCGCCGCCGCCAGTTGCTTGCGCCGCGCGATTCGCCCTTTGGACTGACGCGACCGCGCGACATTGAAAACGCTGTTGGACAGCGCCAGCATCCAGACTACGAGGCCGGCGAGGACGAGTGCACCGGTGCGATAGCGTCCGTCGATAAGCAACATGGCAGCAAACGCTGCCCACATCGCGCCGAGCGGCAGCAGGAAGCCTAGCGCGCCCGACCAGAGCCGTGCGACGCGACTGCGCCAAACCGACGCGAACGAGACCGCGATTACGTATACCGCCAGAGAGGCGCCGACCACGATTGCCGCGATGGCTCCGTCGGCTGCACGTTGGCGAACGCCGAGCGCGATCAGCGCTATTGCCGCCGCGAGCAACACGAGAGTGGGGAGACGAGATGGAGTGCTTCCGTTCGGCCGTGTCATGTCGTCCACCCGTTGCGTAATGACTGGCCGAATCACACTTGCCGGGTCGAAACCCGTCTTGCTATAGCGCTTCTTCACGCGCTCGGTATCAGTCGTATCGTCATGCGATTCGAACAGCGCATCGATCAGCGCGCGCTCGTGTCCCTGGAGGCGCTCACGAGGCACCAGGAGACGGAGGTTCAGCACATGATTTCGGAAGATGAAGGTCTGCTTCGTCTCGACAGTGCTTGCCAGCTTCCTCTCTTGAACCAGCCGCGCGAGCGTCGCCGCAACTTCGGGTGCCGAGGTTTCGTTGTCCCACTCCGAGCCCACGACTTCAGGCAGATGCGCGAATACGTGCTCCTTCAGCCAATCCGGAGTGATCTCGGCCGCCGATGGGAGGCTGGCCAGCCGACCGAGCCGCCTCTCGCGAACGAGGAGCCACCCGAACATGGCGAGCAGAGACGCGACCAACCCGAATAGCAGCGCCTGACGAGCAGCGGGTTGCGCGCCGAAGTGCACGGCAGCGGGACGCGTCAGGCCTACGTGGGTCAGCGGTACCGTGACGACGAATCCCTCTCCGGGCGGGAGATCGCTCGCCGCGAAACGCCCACTGTAGGTGGCCGGCGCGCTCCACGCGGAGTCGATGTCGAGGGTGAGGTCGAACCGCGAAAAATCACCCTCGCGATCGCCGAACGCGAAATCGTGGTCGAGCAGGTAGGTGCCATCGTCGTGCGGCTCGAGGATGTTGGCGTACGCGAATTCCAGAACGTAGGTAATGACGGTGCCATCAAATGGCGGGTCGGTGGGTAGCCGGCTGCGCCAGCGGAGCGTGTTCCCATCGGCCCAGTCGTATTCGTCCACGCGACTCAGGTCTCCGCGTACGAGGGGGTGCAACTCTCCGTCGGGGCCCAATCGCGCAAGTCGCCCAAAGGTGAATTGTTGACCGAGACTCGTAGTGAAGATCCGCTGGCCCCCGTTCCAGTCTCCGGTAAAGCGCATTACCTGTCGCTCGAGCACGTGAAGGCGGCCGTCGGCGTCGAGGCGGGCAGTGACAGAGACCTCAGGCCAGGTAAGCTGACGCCCCTGGGCGCCCGCTCCCTGCGGTGCGGCGACAAACAGCGCGGCGGTGGCGCAGGAGAGCAGGATAGTTCGCACGATCAACCGTCCGAGGTCGGAAATACCTTCGGGCCGTCGCCAAGCGATCGGAAGTATCGACGGCGCCAATGAGAAGCTCGAAGTTAAGGTCCCATCAACGGAGCGCCAGATCGTTGAATCCACGTGCACATTGCTGGCATCGGGGCGCGAACGATGTCATCATGGGTGACGCGCTCGTACGCGAACCGGTTTGCGAACCGCGCCTTCTTGTCCTGCCCCCACCGCCGAGGCACAAATGCGTAGAGCTTCACTCGCCCTGTGCCTCCTGATAGGCGCCCTTGGTATCGGCGCGTGCGGCGGCGACGCCCCACCGCCTGACGAGCCCGCCGCCAGCGAGAATAACCACGCGGCGTTCTGGACGAACATCAGCGCGCTTTGCGGCAACGCCTACTCCGGGCGCATGACGGTAGGCGGGACCGGCGATGCAGACCTGGCTAACTCCGAGCTGCGCATGCACGTGCGTGAGTGCTCGCAGGACACTCTCCGCATTCCCTTTCATGTTGGCGACGATCGGTCGCGCACGTGGGTCCTTACGCGAACCGACGGCGGTCTGCGGCTCAAGCACGATCACCGGCACGAAGACGGCTCGGAGGACTCGATTACCCAGTATGGCGGTGACACCCGCGACGAGGGCACCGCGCACCAGCAGGAATTCCACGCCGACGCGCTTACGGCGTCGCTGATCCCGGCGGCTCGCACCAATGTCTGGACGATCCAGCTCGTGCCGGACTCGATGTTCGCTTATGCCCTGCGCCGCGAAGGCACGGACCGGCGAGTGCGCGTGGAGTTCGATCTCCGGCGGCAGGTAGCTGCGCCGCCGCCACCGTGGGGC
>CAZPCC010000300.1:0-23413 GCA_964584905.1 uncultured Gemmatimonadaceae bacterium
GCGATGATCCGCGACGGACTGCGCTCGCTGCGGCACGGCCGAACGACCTTCGTGATCGCCCACCGCCTATCGACGATCGAGAGCGCCGACCAGATTCTCGTGCTGGAGGACGGAGAGATCGTCGAGCGGGGAACGCACGACGAGCTGGTGGACCGCGGCGGCCGGTACCGGCAGCTCTACGACAGGCAGTACGGCGTCGAGCGCGACCGGTTCGTGAACCCGGGTGAGGACTTCTCACCCACGGTGCCCGACCCCCGCGCCGAGCTGGGTGGCATTGCCCGGACCGAAGGGGCGCTGTGAACGGCTGGGAGTGAGGCAGGTACCGTCCAGTCAAGTACGTCGCATAACGACCCATTCGGGGCCGGCGTTACCTACGAAAAACCCGAGATGACCCAGCTTCGCCGAAAATGGCCCCTACGGCCTGACTCCGCGAAGAGCTGCCGAGGCCGCCTCGGCAATCCGGCTCTGGAAAGCGAAGATGCTGTCAGCAGACCCCTCGTAAACTCCAGCCCAGGCCGTCGAGTCGGTGCGCACGCTTACAATGCGCACGCTTGCCCGGAAACGGTCGCGTTCCCGCCGCACCGTGCCATCTACCACCAGTTCGGTGACCGGTGGAATGACAGCGTTGGGCACGACGGACGTGTCGGCCGTCGCCGGCGCATCTGCCCCGGCGGTAACGCGAAAACCCTGCACCTGGCTCAGCCGCGCGGTCAGCTCCGCGGTGAGCCCGCTCGCCACTGCGGCAATGGTCGCATCGGTTCCTATGGCGCGAATTGGCTGCACCGCCAGCGACGTGGCGGCGGGTGGCGGCGCGACGGCGGCGGCGGGAATGACCGGCGCCTCGGGCTCGCCTCCACCGAGCCCCCAAGCGACCGCGGCAATCATCAGGAGAGCAAGCAATGCGTGCGGCACGAACTTGCGCCACTCACGACGCATGCGGTCGGTTGCCGCGCTGAATGCTCCGCTCGAGACGTCGATTGTGTCGAGCGCACGCACGATTTCCGCCGCGGACCTCGGCCGTTGCGCGGGCTCCTTCTCCAGGCAGGATTCGATGAGCGAGACGAGCGGGCCGGGCACGTCGTACCGGCGGGCGCGAATCGGCTTCGGGCGTTCGGTAAGGTGGGCCGAGAGCACGGCCTGCGCCGAACGGCCGTGAAAGGGAGGCGCCCCGGCCAGCATTTCGTAGGCGACTATTCCTAACGAATACAGATCGGCCCGGTGGTCGAGATTCGGATCGGCCACCGCCTGCTCGGGCGCCATGTACGCCGGCGTGCCTAGCGAAATTCCGACGCCCGTCATCGTGCTGCCCTGGGGCTGTTCACCGCCGCGGCGCGAATCGGACACCGCCTTGGCGACGCCGAAATCGGTTACACTCGCCGCGCCTCCACTGAGCAGAATGTTGTCAGGCTTGATGTCGCGGTGAATGATCCGGTGCTCGTGCGCGATCGTCAGCCCGCGCGCCACGTCACGCATGATGGATATCGTTTCCCGGATCGACAGCGGCCCCCGTTCCATTCGAGCGCGGAGCGACTCGCCACGCACGAAGGGCATGACGAAAAACGGAACGTTATCCACCGCGCCCGCGCTCAACACCGGCACGATGTTGGGATGCTGCAGCCCGGCCGAGACCATGATCTCCCTGCGGAATCGCTCGGCCGAGACCGCAGCGGCAAGCGAGGTTCGGAGCACTTTCACGACGACGTCACGGTCGAGCCCGGAGTCCCGCGCCAGAAAAACCCGCGACATGCCCCCGCCTCCCAGCTCCTGAGAAACCGAGTAATTGGCGCCTAGCTCGGCGCGAAGACGTTCCGCGAGATCGGGCATTTAATTCAGAGCATTCGAGGCATGCGGTACGTTGTCAGCCCGCGCGCGTGGCGGCAACGCTCGAGCCTTTGGACCGCTCTACCCGCAAGGAATTGGCGGACGAGTCCGCCGACCAGCGGGCACATCCCTTGCCTTGAAATGGTCACGCCTGATCGTGCGCGTTGGCACGCCTGGCGCAAACGATATCCCACAGGACTGGAGGATCGAACCATGGCGGCGGACTACGACAAGAAAAAGGATCTCCGCGATCGCGGACTCGAGAACCGGTTGGAAGGAAGCATGAAGGAAGCCGAAGGCAAGATTCGCGGCGCGGCCGCCGATGCCTTCGATGACGAGAGCGCTCAGGTCAAGGCGAAAGGAAAGGAAATCGAGGGCAAGGTCCAGAAGAACTTTGGCAAGCTTCAGGAGAATCTCGACGACGCCGTGTGATCGAGCGCGGTGCGCTAGCGCATCCGCCTGAGGCTCGATCGAATAGAGGCACAACAGGCTCCTCTCCCCAAGCGGGCGGGGAGCCTGCGACGTTTCAGGACAGCAACGCGTGGACGTTCCATGTGCTAACGCCGCTTGCCCGGTTGAGGTAGTAAGCATCTGGTCATGAAGCTGGCATCCGCCCGAATCGCGGCACATCTTCCCGAGCCCGCCCCACCCATCAACGGGGCGAAACCATCTCGGGAGATCCACGCATGCCCCGTTTCGGAAGCCATCTTCCCGTCATCGTCGCCGCGCTCGCATTGGCACAGACGGCCCACGGTCAGTCATTCCGCGGAGACGATGCGTCACCGCCCCACGTAGTCGGATTCGGCGCGGCGATCGCCCTTTCCGGCCCCGACGTGATCATCGGGCGGCCAGGCATCGTCGTCGGCTTTCCCTTGCCCGCCGGACAGAGCGGCGGCGTGCACGTATTCCGGCGCGGTGCCCAGGGTTGGGCGGAGGCCGCCGCGGTCACCGCCCGCGACGTTGGCGCTAGCGACGCTTTCGGCGTCTCGCTCGCCGCAGATGGGAATCTTCTGATAGTTGGCGCTCCCGGCACGGCCAAAAACACCGGCGCAGTGTACGTGTTCGAGCGCGATCCGGCTGGCGCGTGGACCGAGCGCGCAAAGCTCGTCCCGGCGGGCGCAACGGCGGGACATCGCTTTGGTGCGACTGTCGTGTTGGGTGATGGCGCAATTGCCGTCGGCGCGCCAGGAACCGGCGAAGGGCAAGGCTCGGTGATCGTTTATCGCCGCGGAGCCAACGCCGGCGCATGGACGGAAGCCGAACGGCTGACCGGCTCCGGAACGGCCGCGGGTGACGCCTTCGGAACGGCGCTCTCGCTGTCGGGCAATGCCATGGTGATCGGCTCGCCGGGACCCGGCGGAGGTCTCTTTGCACAGCCGCAGTCGCGCCCGGGGCAGGCGTTCGTCTTCCGCCGCGCCGCGAATGGCTCCTGGACGGAAGAAGCCAAGCTGGCAATCACCGCGGATTCTACCGCCCGCGCTATAGGCCGGGTCGTGGCAATCTCGGGAGATGAGGTGCTGCTAGGGTATCCGTCAGCCCAGCGCGGCAGCGGCGTGATCTACCAGTTCCAGCGCGAAGGCGGCAACTGGACCTTTGGCGGCCCCATCATGGCGGGCACGCCGGCACCTTCGACGCTCTTCGGCGCTTCGCTGGCGATCGATGGAGCAGAGCTGGCCGTTGGCGCCCCCTTCGCCAATCAGGGAGGCGGCGCCATTGTCATTCTGCGCCGCGACGCGTCAGGCAAGTGGAATGAGACGCAGAGGATGACGGCTGAGACAATGGGTCTCGGAACGCAACTCGGCACGTCGGTCGCGCTCAGGAACGGCATAGCGGTAGCGGGCGCCCCGGGCGCGGACTTTTTCGAAGGAAAGGCGATTCTCTATACGCGAGCCGGCGCTGACGGCGCGTACAGCGAAACGGAGACGCTCATCGATCATACGCCGGCACCTCTCGCCGCGGTGAAAGGCACGGCTGAGGTCAGGTGTGGTACCGGCCCGGAGAGCAAGGCGGGCGAGTTTCCCTGCCAGCAGGTCGATCTCGTGTCGTTCATGCCGGTGAGCGCGCTAGGCGGCAAGCGTGGAATCATGGTGAGCGACATCTGGGGATGGACCGACACGGCGACCGGACGCGAGTTCGCCGTGGTCGGCCGCTTCGACGGCACGGCGTTCGTCGAGGTGACCGACCCATCGAACCCCGTCTACCTTGGCGAGCTGCCGATGCATGAAGGTGCGCGCGCCAATCTCTGGCGCGACATGAAGGTCTACAGGAATCACGCGTTCATCGTTTCCGACGGAGCGGGACCGCATGGGGTACAGGTGTTCGACCTTACGCAGCTGCGCAGCGTGCAAGGCGCCCCGAAGACGTTCACCGAGACCGCGCATTACGACAAGATCGCGAGCGCCCACAACATCGCGATCGATGAAGCCTCCGGTTTCGCCTACACGATAGGCAACAGCATGGGCGGCGAAACCTGCGGCGGCGGCCCGCACATGATAGACATTCGCAATCCGGCCCAGCCGACCTTCGCCGGCTGCTGGGCGGACACGGCCACCGGCAATGCGCGCACCGGTTATACTCACGACGCGCAATGCACCGTCTATCACGGCCCGGATACGCGGTATCAGGGACGCCAGCTCTGCTTCAACGCCTCGGAGACGGCACTAGGTATAGCCGACGTCACCGACAAGTCGAATCCGAAAAGGATCTCGTCGGCGTCGTACCCTAACGTCGCGTACGCACACCAGGGATGGCTGAGCGCCGATCACCGCTACTTCTTCCTCAACGATGAGGGCGACGAGCTCTCCGGCAACGCTCCGACGACGCGCACGCTCGTGTTCGACGTGGCCGACCTCGAGGACCCGGTGGTTGCGAAGGAGTTCTTCGGAACCACGCCGGCGACCGATCACAACCTGTACGTGAAGGACCGCTACATGTACCAGTCCAACTACGTGGCGGGACTTCGCGTGATCGACGTGAGCGATCCCGAGAATCCGGTCGAGGTGGGCTACTTCGACACGGTGCCGTTCGGGGAGGATCAGGCGGGCTTCGCCGGAACGTGGAGCAACTTCCCGTACTTCAAGAGCGGTGTCGTCGCCGTGACGAGCATGCGCGAGGGGCTGTTCATGGTGCGGTTCCGTCCTCAGCAGATAGTACCATGATCGCATGGTGAAGGGCGCTGTGCTCGCGGCGCTGGCGTGGGCGGCCGCCTGCGCAGCGCCGGGAGTCCGCCAGACGGGGAGCGCTGTGAACCCCGGAGGATCGGGAAGTGGAGCGATCCCCGTCTTCGTCAGGCAGGTATTTCCCTTCCCCGTTGCCGACTCCGCCGGCCGCACGATGGAGCTCGCCTTTCTCGGCGGTTTCAACGTGCCACGCCCGCAGCTAGTCGACGTGGACGGCGACGGCGACCTGGACCTCTTCGTACAGGAGCAGTCGAACGACGTCATGCTGTTCGAGCGCGACGGCGAAGCGGACGGTCTGCCGCGGTTCGTGCTGCGCGCCACCAAATACCAGGATCTGGATATCGGCGAGTGGTATCGCTTTGCCGATGTCGATCTCGACGGTGATCTGGATCTTCTGGCCGAGACGCCGTTCAGCTATATCCGATACTTTCGTAATGACGGTGGGCCTGCCTCGCCGCGTTATGTACTGGCAACCGATACTCTGCGCGACGTAGATGGCACGCCGATATTCGCCGAGCGCCAGAACATCGCGCAACTTGGCGACCTCGATTGCAACGGCCGGTCCGATCTGCTCCTCGGCCGGCTGGATGGGACGGTGACGCGCTACGAGGCGGCCGAAGCCGACGCCGGCGGCGTGCCGCGCTTCAGACTCGAAGCACAGGAGTTCGCGGGTATCAGAATCGTGGGCGAACAGATGGGCGGGCCCGGCCCTCCGCAGGGATCAGGGATCGGGGACTTGGGAGCAAAGGATGACGACGGGCCCGCGAACGCTGGAACCGGGCCGGAGGCCAGAATCAGCTCCACCGATTCCCCATTCCCGTTTCCCCATTCCCGATTCTCGATGCACGGCGCCAACACGATGGCCCTTGCCGATTACGATGATGATGGTGATCTCGATCTGTTCTGGGGCGATTTCTTCGAGCAGGGATTGCTGCTCATCGAGAACTCGGGGTCGTGCGCGGAACCTCGCTTCGCGAGCGTGCCTCGGCAGTTCCCGCTCGACAACCCGGTGCTGACCTCGGGCTATAATGCGCCGGCATTTGGCGAGGTTTCGGCTGCCGGGCAAGGGCTGGAGTTGATCATCGGCGTTCTTGGCGGCGCATTCAATCCGACGAGAACGGCGGCCGACAATCTCTACTACATGGAGCGGTCCGCGTCAGGCGGCTGGACCGTGCGCACCAGGCACTTGCTGCCGGTCATCGACGTCGGGAGCGAAAGCGTTCCGGCACTTGTCGATCTCGATGGCGACGGCGATCTCGATCTGCTGCTAGCCAACAAGATCGATCCGGAGGCCCAACGTACATCCCACATCTACTGGTTCGAGAATATCGGCACGCCGACCGCGCCATCGCTGGTCATGCGAAGCGCTCTCCCGATTACCGGGCAGTATCACGCCGCCCCGGCATTCGGCGACCTGGATGGCGACGGGCGACCCGACATGGTGCTCGGACAGTGGGGTGCATCGCTTTCATGGTATCGAGCCACCGCCGACGGAAAAACAGCGGGAAGAGGGAAAGGGGAAACGGGAAACGGGATCTTTGTTCTTGCCGACTCGGCGCTGGTTACGATCACGCGAGGCAGCAACACAATTCCCGCTCTTGGCGATCTGGACGGCGACGGCGACCTCGACCTGATCGTCGGGGAGTCGTCAGGCTACCTGAACTACTTTCGAAACGATGGAGACCGCGCGGCACCGCGGTTCACGTTGGTCACCGACTCGCTGGAGAGGATCCGCCCCGGGCGCCGAAGCGCGCCATTTCTGGCCGATCTCGATGCCGACGGCGATCTGGATCTGTTGATCGGTACCGAGTCGGGAGAGGTCGTGCTCTACCGGAACGAGGGGACGCGCCTGTCACCGCGATTCGTGCGCGACAGCGTCTTCCACTTGAAAGTGCCGGGGATGGCCGTTCCCGCGGTGGGCGATCTGAACGGCGACGGCATACCCGATCTGGTCGTCGGCACCGCCGGTGGCGGCGCGCTATACTTCGCCGGGCAACGTTAGGTGCGAGCGCAGCCGGGACGAGCGACTAGTCTGGCCACGGTGGTCGCCAGCGCGATCCTGGTCGTCGGTTGCCGGGCGCCCGTATCCGGCCCGCCCGCGCTTTCAGCGCTTCCATTCACCGTGGATACGCTCCGCTCCGCGCAAGTGCGTGACGGTGTTCTTCATCGTTTCATCTATTCGTCCAAGGGGCCCTGGGCGATCAACGTGCTCGAAGCGACCCGCGATAAATGCTGGTCGCTCGCCGCGCTCAAGTCGCAAGGCGGAGCAATCGGGCGGGAGCCGACATCCGCTCTCGCTCAGAGTGCGGCCGCCGGAGACGACATCGCCGGGGCCGTGAACGCGGACTTCTTTCTCTTTACACCGCCCGGCGTGCCGGTCGGAATGCTCGTCACCGGCGGCCGCCTGATTACCGGCCCTGTGGCGCAGCCGGTAATCGCCGTCGACTCGACAGGCGCCGTGCACATTGAAAGGTTCGAGGTACGCGGCCATGCCGACGCGGCGGGCCGCCGTCACGAGCTTACCGCATGGAATCGGGACGCAGCCGCCGGTGTAGCGTTCTTCGACAGGCAGTGGGGCACAGGGACTGATACGGCATCGGGCGTCATCGAGGTCGTACTCGAGGGCGCCCCTGCCTACCGAGTCGTGGCGGTGGATACGGCGACCGCCGGAGTCGCCATTCCCAGCGGCGGGGCTGTTCTCAAGGCCGGCCGCCGGGCTCCAACGGCTACGAAGAGCGCTCTATCCGGCCTCGCCCACGGGACGGCGGTCACCACCGTCATTGCGCTCGACCCGTTTCACCCGCGGGAGGCGGTGGGCGGGCGGCCATGGCTCGTCCGCGACGGGGTAATAGAGGTCCTGCTGGACACGGTGGGGCGCGCGGGATTCGCCAATGGTCGTCATCCGCGAACGGCAGCGGGAATCTCGCGCGACGGGGCGCGAATCCTGCTCGTGACGGTGGATGGCCGGCAGGCACCGTACAGCGACGGCATGTCGCTGCGCGAATTAGCCGAACTGATGCTCGCGCTGGGAGCGAGTGAATCGTTGAATCTCGATGGAGGCGGCTCGACGGCCATGGTGATCGCCGGGGAGGGCTCCGGGAGCGGGTTCCGGGTAGTGAACCGGCCGTCGGATCAGGGAGGCGAGCGGGCGGTGGGCAATGCTGTCGGCCTCGTGCACCGGTGCGTGCGTTGATCGCGCGCCAGCAGTGCGCGATCGTGCGGGAGGTGTGGCCATGAGCAGGGACACCGGGCACAGTGAGCACGTGCGGCGCATCATCGCCGTCACGGCTACGGCGATCATCGTCGTGGCGGCGGGGGTTGCCGCGGGCATGGCGTTAGGTTCGCGTCTGACCGGTGGCTCGGGCGGCAAGCAGATGCAGGCAAGGGAAATGTTCGAGCGCCAGCTGGCAGCGGTGCGCGAGCTCGAGCGTCTGGATCAGCCCGAGGGTTGCACCGTGACGCTCGAGGTGCTCCCACACGCGTTGCCGATGTCGGTCGTCGCGCCCCACGAAAATGACGCCTCCGACGAGTCCGTGCAGATCATCGTGTCGGCGTTCACTCAATCGGTCATCGATTCCCTTGCGAACGGCGGCGCGCTGCAAGCCGTGGAGGTCCGCGCGGTGGCCAGCCGACGGACCGCGGAATCGCTGCGCCCCACAGCGGTGCATACGACGACGATGCCCGGCATCACCTGCGGCGACATCGCTCGCTTCGGCGCTCTCGTCACAGATGAGCCTTCCGGCATCATCCCCGATGACCCGGGACCTCCCCTGCTTCCCCCTCCGATCATTACCTGAGGTTGGCGGCAACGACAGCGTTTCCCGTTTCCCGTTTCCCCCCAATGTCCCGCGCATTCGTCAAGGAAGATGGACCCGATGAGACGCCGCGACGCGACTTCGCGCTCCCGCCGCGCGACGATCCGGAGTTCGATGCGGCAGCCGCATCGGCGTTGCTCGAGGGCGCTCGAGTAGGCGAAACCGCCAGCGCCGAACAGGCCACCGGGTACTACTGGGGAGAGCCCCGCCTGCGAGAGCACGTGCAGCGTTTGCTGCAGCGCGCGCGGCGCGAGCAGGACGAACGCCTCGTGCAGGTTGCCGAGCGGTATCTGGGTTGAACGTCCGAATTAATCGCTAGGCGCCGGACACGCTACCACGTGCAGGGGCTCGTTCACACCCTCGCTCGTGAGCATCCAGGCACCGTCTTCTCCGAACCAGGTGATTCCTTCCCCCTGGCGCTCTTCCAGGGACGCGATGCTGCAGATGGTGGGGGCAACGTGGGTGGCGATTCGACCGGTGGCCGTATCCGCGCGGAAAACGTACAGCTGCGTGTATGTGCGTACTGCCACCGTGCCGCCGTCAGGCGATCGTGCGGCATCGGTGATCTGCCGGCCGAGCGCGGACCCTGGAACGATGGGCAGGGAGTCGACAAGAGCAGCGGTCGCCTGCGAACCAGGCTCGCGCCACGACGAGGGGGGAAGCGCGAAGACCAATGCCGGACGCAGGCGGCCGTTCGCATCCTCCAGCGCCCGCTTTGTGATCAGGAAAAGGGTTCCATCGGGTCCAGCGTACATCGCTTCGACATCACGTGGACCGCCGTCGTAGACGAACGACAAGGCGGTGAAGCGCAGTTCGCCCGTAAAGCCGCGCTGCTCGGCCGCCGGCTCCTCCACGCGGTAGATGAGCACCGAACTGTGGCGCGCGTAGTTGTCCCCGACCTCGCCGATAAACAAGCACTTCGGCTGAACTCCCGGTAAGTCGAGCGCTTCTCCGCCGGTGCACGGTCCCAGTGTGAGCGCTTCCCAGTCCCGGTTCCTCGCGCCAGCGACGCGCCACGCGCCGCGGTCCGCGCCGGTGGTATCGAGCGCGAACAGTACCGCCTCGTTCCCCGAATCGTTGATGGTGAACCATACGCCGGGCTGGGAGACGCTCATCGCCGCGCCCGAATTCTCGACGAGCCCAAGTCGCGTGCTCACCTCGATCCGGTAGGCGTCAGGCACCACGCCCATGGAGTCGGCGGCGAGATTCATCGAGGGACCGGCGCGCTGGCCGCCACTCGCGTCGCAAGCGAGTGTCGCGGCGATTGACGCAGCGGCGATCGCCGATCGCCACTTCGTTCGCGAACGCCGGCGTTCCGGGCCGATGACTCTGGTCACGTCGTCACCGCCAGCTGATCACCTCGTCATCCCGTAGATGATGTAGTTGATCGCCAGCTTGTACGCGTCGTTGCTGATGTTGACGGGCCAGAACCCCTCGCCCGACCATTCCATGTAGTCCCCGATGTCGTTGTTGTAGTTGATTACCACCATCATGCGCTTGTTCGGATCATCGTCCTCGTAGATACCGAGGAACTCCGCCTGCAGATCGCGCCAGCCGCGGCTCGGGTACTTCATGTCCAGCGACTCGATGTGATAGAAGGAATCGAAGATCGCCTCCGAGCCATCGAGCCGAACGATGTCCGCTGCTGGAAGCACCCGCCGGATCTGCCGCTCGAAGTTCGCCCACTCGTTGAGCATGAAATCGTCGACGATCAAAAATCCGCCCCTCGCAAGGTAGGTGCGAAGCCCTTCGACCTCGCTATCGCTCGGCAGCCAGTAGCCAGGCTCGGATAGATAGGCAATCGGGTACTTGAGCAGTTCGGGATCGTCGAAGGTGTGGATGTTGCTTCCCCGAATGTGCGGCTTGAGGGTGGTGAGCTCGCTCACCATCGTCAGGAGATTCCGCTCCATCGCTGGATAGTCGTAGGCCCAACCCGCGCTTCGATACTCCGTATACCGGATCCGCGCGAAGGTGAATCGGCCGTCATAGGGCACGTTCGGCTCCATGCGCATTCCCCACTGCCGCTGCATCGCCGAGGCCACGTGCGGCCGGGCGATGGCCGCGAATCCAGCGAGCAGAGCGACCGTGAGCGCCACCCGAGCCAGCGTCACAAATCCGGGGCGCCCGATGCTCGTGCGCACCGCAGTGTTCATGCGGCCCTGAACGCGCGCGACGATCGACCCGGCTTTCATCATCAGCATCTCCGTACTCGGCTCAGCGCATCATGACGGCGGTACCCCTATCATGCAACCGCAGCGCCGCGGAGCCCACTGGCGCATCGCAGCCTGGCTTCCGGAACGCCGAAGTGGCTGCGAACGTTCTTATGGCCGCCGGCCTGAGCCAAGGCACGGCGTTCGCGTCCCATGCGAGCACTCGCACACACGACCGTGGCCAAACTAGATCGCTCACCCGCGACACCCCTCGGAACGCCACCGCCGCACCTGCGCTCCTTCCGCGAGCGGTTTGGTGCACTGCGGAACGTACCTCCGTTCCTGCGGCTGGTGTGGCGCACCAGCCCCGGCCTGACGATTTCCACACTTGTTCTGCGGTTGGTGCGGGCTGTGCTCCCGGTGGTCACCCTGTTCATCGGCAAGCTGATCATCGACGAGATAATTGCTCTGTCGCAGATCACCGGCGCGCCAACCGGGTTCTCGGCATGGTTTGCCAGCGGCCTGCTCGATCGCCTGGCGCTTCTCATTGTACTCGAACTGGGATTGGCGGTGTTGTCGGATCTTCTCGCCCGCGCCGTATCGCTCATTGACTCGTTGCTCGGCGAGAAGTTCACCAACGCCAGCAGCATACGAATGATGGAGCACGCGGCGACGCTCGATCTGGAGGACTTTGAAGACGCCGAACTGCAGGACCGAATCGAGCGCGCTCGAAGGCAGACCACGGGCCGCATGGCCCTGATGGGTCAGCTGTTCGGGCAGGCGCAGGACGTCATAACCATCGTCACTTTTTCAGCCGGGCTCGTGGTGTACGCGCCGTGGCTCATGGCGCTGCTGCTCGTCGCGCTGTTCCCTGCCTTTCTCGGCGAGGCGCACTTCAATGCGCGGAGCTACGCGCTGGCCTACTCGCGTACGCCGGAGCGGCGCGAGCTGGACTACGTGCGGATGACGGGAGCCAGCGTCGAGACGGCCAAGGAAGTGAAGATCTTCGGCCTGAATGACTTCCTGATCGATCGCTATCGGCGGCTGGCGGAGGATTTCTACCGCGACAACCGCGCGCTTGCCATTCGCCGGGCCGGTTGGGGGGGCGTGCTGACGTCGCTGGGCACGTTAGGGTACTACGCCGCCTATGCTGTACTGGCCTGGCAGACCTTGATCGGCGTTTTCACAATCGGGGACCTGACCTTCCTTGCCGGCTCTTTCCGGCGGCTGCGCAACCTGCTGGAGGGGTTGCTGATAGGCTTCTCTCAGACCGCGGGCCAGGCCCTTTACCTCGACGACCTGTTCTCGTTCTTCGAGATCGAGCCGGAGATCAAGTCGCCTGACGACCCGCGGCCCTTTCCGGCGCCCATCCGGCAGGGATTCGTGTTCGAGGAGGTGGGCTTTCGCTATCCGGGGGCGGAGCACTGGGCGGTCCGCCGCCTGAGCTTCACCCTGCACGCCGGCGAGGTACTGGCGCTCGTCGGCGAGAACGGCGCGGGCAAGACGACCCTGGTGAAGCTGCTGGCGCGCCTGTACGACCCCAATGAGGGGCGGATCCTGCTCGATGGGCACGATCTGCGCGAGTATTCGCTGGAAGAGCTGCGCGCCAACCTCGGCGTGATCTTTCAGGATTTCATGCGCTACCACCTCACCGCTGCGGAGAACATTGCCATTGGACGTATCGACGCCCGCGACGACCGCGCACGCATTCAGCAGGCTGCCGAGCGCAGTCTGGCGAGCGATGTGATCGACAAGCTTCCCGCGGGGTACGATCAGATGATTGGAAAGCGGTTCAAGAGCGGGGTGGAGCTTTCGGGCGGCGAATGGCAGAAGATCGCCATCGCCCGCGCATACATGCGCGATGCGCAAGTGCTGATACTCGACGAGCCCACGGCGGCGCTCGATGCCAGAGCCGAGTTTCTCGTTTTCCAGAGGTTCAAGGAACTGAGCGCGGGAAAGACGGCAGTTCTCATCTCGCACCGCTTTTCCAGTGTGCGCATGGCCGACCGCATCCTGGTTCTGGCAGATGGCGAAGTCGAAGCCTCGGGAACTCACGAGGAACTGCTCAGTGGTGGCGGCCGCTACGCCGAACTGTTCGAGTTGCAGGCGGCGGGATATCGTTGAGCGGCCGGAGCCTGAAACGATGCCTGCGTGAGGCCAGAGTCACACCACCCGATCTTTTCCCGAAAGACCCGGAATTCCAACGAAGCATGCCTGACGAGACCGCACCCTTCTACACATTGGGCCACGGCGAACGGGAGCTCCGCCGCCTGGCGTTGCAGGCGGAGTACTGGGGCGACTTCACCCTCGACGTGCTCAGGCGCGCCGGCCTCGGCGTGGGCATGCGCGTACTCGATCTGGGTAGCGGTGCGGGTGACGTGAGCATGATGGCTGCCAGCCTTGTAGGCCCAGGCGGCCATGTGCTCGGAGTAGACCGTTCGATCGAGTCGGTGGAGCGGGCGGTGCTGAGGGCGTCGGCTTCGGAGCTGACCAACATCGACTTCATCGCCGCCGAAATCAGCGCATTCGATCCTCCCGGCACGTACGACGCGATCATCGGGCGCTACGTTCTCATGTATCTCGCCGATCCGGCGGCCGTACTCCACCGCCTCACGCGGGCGCTGAGTACGGGAGGGATTCTGGCGTTCATGGAACCCGATCTCATCTCCTCCCGCACGGTACCTCCCGTCGAGCTGATCGAAGACACTCTCGAGCTGATACGCGAGACGTTTCGGCGATCAGGCGCGGCGCTCGATCTGGGCCCTCGCCTCTGGCGAGTGTTCCGCGCAGTGGGCGTGGAAGAGCCTGAAGTCGTGGTCGGGGCTCGGGCGGACCCCGCGCCTGCCGCGGCTGCGACGGAAGTGCTGGCGGAAACCACGCGCAGCCTGCTTATCATGATGGAACGACTGGGAGTGAGATCCGCGGCCGACATGGAGATCGACACGCTTGCCGAGCGCTTCCGCGGCGCGCTGCTCGATCACCAGTCAACGCTCATACTTCCGAATGTGGTCGCTACCTTCGGTCGCCTGTCCATACCGACGAGACATGATCGGCCGCACACCCAACCCACTTCACCCTCCTCGTAATGCACGCGATGACGCGCAGGGAATTCGTGGCCGCGGCTGGAACCGCCACCGCTGCGATTGCGCTCAACCAGATCGAGCGCACCACCACGCCGAAAGAGCAGCGAACCCGGCGACACGCCGGCGTGACTGTGCTTTTTCAGGGCGACTCCATCACCGACAGCGGCAGGTCGCGCACAAAGACAGAGGCCAATGCCGATGGCGCACTTGGCAACGGCTACCCGCTGCTGATCGCCGCACCATTGCTGCGTGATGCACCAACGGCCGGATGGCGGTTCTTCAATCGAGGAATCAGCGGCAACCGCGTTCCCGATCTGCAGGCGCGCTGGGATGCGGATACGATTGCGCTCGCTCCCGATGTACTGAGCGTGCTGATCGGCGTGAACGACTATTGGCATACCAGAGACGGCAATTCGTCGGGAACGGTCGCCGATTACGAAAACCAGTTCACCGCTCTGCTCGAGGGAACGCGAGCCGCGCTGCCCACATTACGTATTCTGGTACTCGAGCCATTCGTGCTTCGCACCGGGTTCGTGGACGACACCTGGTTCCCGGAGTTCGATGCCCGGCGCGCCGCCGCGCTGCGCGTTGCCACGCGTACGAAATCGACGTTCGTCCC
Organism: uncultured Gemmatimonadaceae bacterium; assembly: GCA_964584905.1. Lineage (GTDB taxonomy): Bacteria > Gemmatimonadota > Gemmatimonadetes > Gemmatimonadales > Gemmatimonadaceae > JALZIF01. The sequence continues at coordinate 14,668 of CAZPCC010000300.1, forward strand.
GCTGCACGACCGCTTCACTGCAGCGGCGAGGGAGACCGGACCGGAATACTGGGCCGCCGATGGCGTGCACCCTTCTCCCGCAGGTCACGCGCTGATTGCGGAAGCGTTGAACAAGGAACTACTGAAATGACTGGACCTTCTTCGACAACATCGGCCATCACTCTCGGTGGCGGCTGCTTCTGGTGCCTCGACGCGGTTTTTCGCGAACTGAGCGGCGTGCAAAGCGTGGTCTCCGGCTACGCGGGCGGACGCGTGCCCAATCCCAGCTATCGGGAAGTGTGCTCGGGACTGACGGGTCATGCGGAAGTCGTGCAGGTCACGTTCGACCCCACACTGATTTCAATGGACGACCTGCTCCGCATCTTCTTCACCCTTCACGACCCGACCACGCTCAACAGGCAGGGCGGCGACGTCGGCACGCAGTACCGGTCGGCGATTTTCTACCACGACGACGATCAGCGGGAACGGGCCGAGTCCATACTTCGCGAGTTCGCCGAATCGAAGGTATGGGGCTCGCCAATAGTCACCGAGCTGGCGCCACTCGACAAGTTCTATCCAGCCGAAGATTATCATCAGGATTACTTCAGCAAGAACCCCGACCAGCCGTACTGTCAGGCAGTAGTCGCCCCGAAGGTGGGCAAGCTGCGGAAGCAATTTTTTCAGAAGCTTCGGGCGGTCTGAGCCAGGCCTAACCGCAGATTGCGCCGATGGACGCTTGTAATGTGCCGATATCTCGCAGTTTTCAATTGGCCGGATTGGTGTCACATCTGAGAAGTCTGTGTAATCGGTGTCGCTGCTTGTGCGCCGCCGCTTCGGAGGTGCTTACAGGCTCGTGACGAACTGCGTAACCGCAGATTACGCAGATTACGCAGATGCTCGCATTCCGGGTTGGCGCCGAAAGCATTTCTTGTATGTGCTTCGCATTGGTAATCAGCGTTGTCCCTGTTGTTGCTCACCTTGCCGGTTGAAAGCAATGTCTTTTGCAGCATTGCACCGTGTCAGTGCTGCGGTTTTGTTGTTTTGAAGCTTTATTGTTTTGCTGGTTGGCGCCGTAGCGACGAGCCTATCCGGCCACATCTGCGTAATCTGCGTAATCTGCGGTTATGCAGTTCCCTTGGTTGGTGATTTTGTTCGTCTTACCGCCTATCGAGTCATTAAATAGCCTCGGCTTCTCCGGAAACTGCTTCGATTGGCAGAGAGTCCGCGCAATCTGTGGTTATAGTGCTCGGCAAGAGGACGACAGGAGTACAATGCCCAATCACATCGCCTCCACGTTTCTCGCTCATTCACGGTGGCTCCTCGTCACGGAGTATCCGACCAAGCTTCGCGCGTGCCTGGAAGCTCTGCCCGCCGACGCTCTCTGGCGCCGGCCGGCGCCCGGCGCCAACACGATCGGCAATCTGCTTCTCCACCTGAACGGCAACGTCCGCCAGTGGATCATCAGCGGTGTCGGCGGAGCCGATGACGTACGGGCACGCGATGCGGAGTTCGCCGCTATCGATGGAGAGACGGCGGGGGAGCTGTTGGCGAAGCTCGAGCGGACGTTGAGCGAGGCAGATGCCGTGCTGGCGCGGCTGACGCCTGACGACCTGCTGAGTCGCCGCTCGATTCAGAGCCGTGACATCACCGTCCTGGAAGCGGTGTACCACGTTGCCGAGCACTTCGGCATGCACACCGGTCAGGTCATTCTGCTGACGAAACTGATCGCGCCCGGTACTCTCCGGTTCTACGACGACACCGATGGGCAGGCGGTACCGGTCTGGCGTGACCGCATCACGCGCTAGGCTGACCGCCCGATTTCTTCTGCGGTTTTACCCCACGGAGTGCCTGCAGAAATTCCTCGCCAAGCTCGGCGATCTGCCAGCGCCGCAGCTCGCGCACCTCTCCCAGTTCCTCCATCGAACCGGGATTCCGCCTGGCGACCGCCTCCATGCGGTCGCGCGAGCACAGCACTCCGGGATCGAGATCCAGCCGCTGCGCCGCCGCATCGCGCACCCGGCGAAGCGCCGCCGCACGCTCCTCGAACTGCGGATCGCGCTCCCAGCGCGCCGCGCGCGGAAATTTCGGCAACTTCGCGTCAGGCACCGACAGCCCGCGGGCAATCGCCGCCACCGCTTCGTCACCCCGGCGCTCCAGCAGCCCGCGCGGCATGCCCTTCACCGCCGCCAACCCGGCCACCGTGGTGGGCGCCGCACGCGCGGCGCCGAATAGCGCCTCGTTTCCAATGACCCGGAACGAAGCCTTGTCGAGTTCGCGCGCCACACCGTCCCGCCAGGCAGCCAGTTCGCGAAATACCGCCAGCTCGCGCCGCGTAAGTTCCCGCGCGCCTTTGGTGCGCATCCACGCCGACTCGTCAGGCTCCGCGTCCCACCGCGTGCCCTCGAGCCGCGCGAACTCCTCCGCCGCCCAGGAAGTGCGCCCCAGCCGCTCGAGATCCGCGCGAAGCTGGTCGCGCAATTCGAGCAGGTGCAGCGTATCCTGCACAGCGTAGTCGAGCATGCCTTGCGACAGCGGACGCATCGACCAGTCCGCACGCTGGAACCGCTTGTCGAGCTTGGTGCCGAAGTAGCGCGCCAGCAGCGCGGCGAGTCCGAACGCCTTGACGCCGGTGAGCTGTGCGGCAATCCGCGTATCGAAGATGTTCCGCGAATGCCAGCTGTAGTCCTGGTGCAGCAGTCGCAGGTCGTAGTCGGCGTCGTGAAAAACCACCTCCACCGCCGGATCCTCCAGCAGCGCGCCGAGTGCGCCCAGACTTCCCGCGGCAAGCGGATCGATTATCGCCGTGTGCTCCCGAGTCGAGAGCTGCAGCAGATACACACGATCGATGAATCGGTGATAGCTGGCGCCTTCGGTGTCGACCGCAATCTCGCGCACCGTGCCGATCGATGACAGAAAGCCCGCAGCCGCGTCGGCGGTATCGAGATAGCGATAGGGCACTGTGTCGGCGTCAGCAGGCACTCGGTTTCCTCGTGATGGTAGCGGCCACCGGGTAAAGGTCACACCAGTGCCGCGGCGAGAGAAGTACCCGGAAGTGCCGATCGATCACGCCGATGCGATCTTGCCGCAAGACTCGAGAGCGGCGAGCTTGGTATTCCTGCGGCACCTCCTTTGCCCTGCTCGCTCCGGTCCATGACGACACCGCCACCTCCCGGCTCGGGTAAGCCGAACGACCCCGGAAATCCGGGTGAGCGAGACACGGGAACACACCCGGCAGCACCGCCGTCACAATCGGAGCGGCGGTCGACGACCACCCGCCGGATCATCACGCGGGAATCACAGGCTTTTCCCCGCGTGGAGCGCCGCACCCGGGTGCTCGGTTGGCGCAGCCAGGACGTGCTGCGCGCCGCAGCGCTCGTCATCGCGCTGTATCTCCTGCTCCAGGTCCTCTGGATCGCCAACCCGCTGGTCCTCACGGCCTTTCTTGGGATCCTGTTCGGATTGGCAGTCGAAGCCGGGGTGGACAGGCTGGAGAAGTTCAAGATCCCACGCTACGTGGGCGCTGCCTCCATCGTGTTTGGCTTCTACATCCTTCTCTTCGGTGTGGGAGCGCTCCTGGCGCCGACACTCCGGGAGCAGACCAGGGAGTTGCGCAGGCGGCTTCCCGAATCCGTGGACCAGTTCGAGAACTGGGTGCGCGCGCGCGAAGATGGACTTCTCGGCACGTTCCTTCCAAGTCAGAATGCTCCCCCGCCCCAGGCCGCCGGCGACACGCTCGGTCCTCCTGGCGAGCAAGCCGTGCAGGAAAGGACCCGCCTGAGTGAGCGGATTGGATTCGGGATGAGCGAGGTGTCGGGTTACCTCTTCCCCTTCCTCAGTTCGACCATCGCTGTCTTCGCCGGCATAGTCCTCATCACCTTCATGGCGATCTACATCGGCGCCGATCCGGACACGTATCACGCCGGACTGATGCATCTCTTTCCCCACCGGGCGCGAAAACGAGCTGGAGAGGTGCTGACGGCGATGGCCACCGTGCTGCGACGATGGCTCGTCACCCAGCTCATTGCCATGGTGACGATCGGAGTCATCACCACCGTGGTGTTGCTGCTCCTCGACGTCAAGGCCGCGTACGCGTTAGGTATGATCGCCGGGCTTCTCGAATTCATTCCGACCGTCGGGCCCATTCTGAGCGCCGTTCCGGCGATCGCGATGGGGTTCGTCGACTCGCCGGAAAAAGCCCTGTGGGTCGCAATTGCCTACGTCGGCATCCAGTTCCTCGAGAACAACCTGCTCATCCCGGCGCTGATGAAGGAGGTGGACCTTCCGCCAGCGCTTACCCTCATGAGCCAGGCGTTGATGGCGATCATCTTCGGATTTCTCGGGCTGATGGTCGCCGTACCGCTGGTTGCCGGGTTGATGGTGCCGATCAAGATGCTGTACGTCGAGGACGTCGTCGGCGACGAAGTCTACATTCTCGGCGAGGATTACGACGACGAGGAAGAAGAGCCGGAGAACTCCTCATGACCGAGGCGGACATTCCGCTCGTAAGGCGATTCCCGGAGCTCGCAACGATCCCCCGCGTGCCGCTCGGCACCTTTCCCACGCCGGTGGAGCAGGTGCCTGGCGAACGTCCGTTATGGGTGAAGCGCGACGATCGCACGGCTGCCCGGTATGGTGGCAACAAGATCCGCGCTCTGGAATTCATCCTCGGCGAGCTGTTGCCGGGCAATTCCCTGCTGACCCTGGGCGGTGAGGGATCCACGCACGTGATGGTAACCGCGGCAGTGGCGCGCCGGCTCGGCATTCGCCTGCGCGCCGTCCGCTGGCCTCACGACATGAACCCCGAAGCGGCGCTGACCGCCGGACGCGCGCGCGCGCTCGGAGCCGACCTGGTGCGCGCAAGAGGCCCGCTGCTCGGGATGATGCAAGCGTGGTACATGAGGAGGCAGTCGAATACACTGTACATCCCCCTCGGTGGGACGACTCCCGTCGGAATGCTGGGGCACATCAACGCCGGGCTCGAGCTGGGTGAACAGATTCAGGCCGGAGTCATGCCGGAGCCAGGCGAGTTGGCCCTTCCCTTTGGCACCGGCGGTACCGCAGCGGGGATCGCACTCGGGCTGCACCTCGCGGGAGTTGGAACGCGCGTGGTTGCCGTTCGCGTGGGACCGCGGCTGGTGAGCACCGGCTGGCTCATTCGGTGGCGTATGCGTCAGGCGGCAGGGCTGCTCCGACGCCTCACCGGCAAAGCGGTGAAACTCCCGCCCAGGCACCGTCTGATCGTGGAGCACGGATGGTCGGGCGGCGCTTATGGACGCGTGGAGCCTCGCGCCCGCCGCCCTGCCGAATGGCTGAAGGACACGACCGGCATTCGGCTCGATGGGACGTACAGCGCCAAGGCCTTCGGCGCGGCATACGCGCTGGCCGAACGGGCAACCCGTTCGGTCCTGTTCTGGGTCACCTTCGACGGACGGTGGATCGAGGAGTCGGGCGGAGCATCCGGCGAGCTGCATGTCACCGGGCCACAGGCGGCCGTGCAGCCTCCCAGCGGATCGTTGCGTTAGGCGCATGAAGGCTTCGGCGCAGGGTCTGATCGTCGGGTACGACGAAGCTGGGAGCGGCACACCGCTGCTTCTGCTGCACGGATTTCCGCTGTATCGCCGCATGTGGGCACCTCAGGTTGCAGCGCTGGCCGGCCGGGCACACTGCATTGCGCCTGACGTTCGCGGGTTCGGTGAATCCGATATCGCGCCGCCATTCACCATCGACCAGTTCGCCGATGATGCGGTGGCGCTCCTGGACTCCCTCGGCGTTGCCGAACCGGCGGTTGTCTGCGGGCTGTCGATGGGGGGATACATCGCCTTCGCGCTCTGGCGCCGCCATCCGTCGCGCGTGCGCGCGCTCATTCTCGCCGACACTCGCCCCACCGCCGATACGGCGGAGACGAAGGAGAAGCGTCGAGAGCTCATTGAGACCGTGCGCGCTCGCGGAAGCGCCGCCATTGCCGAATCGCAGGCGCGGGCGATGCTGTCGCCGCGTACACTCGAGCGATGCCCCGAGAAGTTAGGCGAGGTCCAGGCCATGATCACCGCGCAGCCTCCCGAGGCGATCGCCGCCGCCAGCGAAGCCATGATGTCCCGGTCGGACTCGACCGCGACGATGGCCACGATCACCGTCCCGACACTCATCGTTGTCGGCGAGCACGATGCCATCACCCCGCCGGCGATATCCGGGGAGATGCAGCGCGCCATTCCGAACAGCCGCCTCGAACAGCTCTCAGGCGCGGGACACTTGAGCAGCCTGGAACGTCCCGCCGGGTTCAACGGGGCGGTCGCCGAGTTTCTCGCGACGCTGGACTGACGAGGGACTCGGAAAGAAGCTGGATCGACTTCGGCAGCCGGGAATAGCGCCTTGGGTGAGTAACCCTTCGCCCGACCGACGTTGGGCTCGGGAGGTTTGGTCATCGCTGCCGGCTGGGAGTAGATTCCCGATCGTTCTTCCACACCCCCACAATCCCCAATGACTGCTGTCGAGCCCGTTACCGTCCCCGATCTCGAAACGATCGCGCGCCGACTCCGCCGCCACGCCATCCGAATGATCGCCGCAGCGGCCAGCGGACATCCCGGAGGTTCCCTCTCGTCTGCCGAGATCGTTACGGCGCTGTATTTCGGAGGGGTGCTCAGGCATGATCCCGAACATCCCGAGTGGCCGGATCGCGATCGCTTCATTCTCAGCAAGGGTCACGGCGTTCCCATTCTCTATGCAGCGCTCGCGGAACGAGGCTATTTCCCTGTAGAGGAGCTGTTGACGCTTCGGCAGGTGAATTCCCGAATGCAGGGACATCCCGTGCTCGGGATCACGCCGGGGATCGAGGCATCGACCGGGTCTCTGGGACAGGGGCTGTCTATCGGTATTGGACACGCCATCGCGGGCCGCCTTGATGGCAAGCACTTCCGCACCTACGTGCTGCTGGGCGACGGTGAATGCCAGGAGGGCCAGGTGTGGGAAGCGGCAATGGCGGGCGCCAATTACGAGCTCGACACGCTCACGGCGATTGTCGACGAGAATCGGTACCAGCTCGACGGCGCGGTGGAGGACATCCAGTCACTGGCACCGTTCGCCAACAAGTGGGCGGCGTTCGGATGGAACGTGCTCGAGATCGATGGCCACGACATGAGTGCGGTCCTCGAGTCACTGAATGCCGCCAAGGCGCATCGAGGCCAGCCCACATGCATCATCGCCTCGACCGTCAAGGGCAAAGGCGTGACGTTCATGGAAAACAACAACGAATTCCACGGCAAGGCGCCTAACAGCGAGCAGCTGGAGGTGGCGTTAGCTCAGCTGGCGGAAAAATAAACAATTGCGAAGGGCGGAGGGCGAGCTGAAATTGCGAAGTGCGAAGTGCGAAAACTGACACGCTTCAACGACAGTTGACGTCCTTATCCATAGCCGCTCGTCCAAGTTTTTTTTTCGCCCTTCGCAATTCGCACTTACGCACCTGGCCTTTCCTCGCAACTCGCATCTCTTATCTCTTCATGCCGTCCACCAAATTCAAGTTGACTCTCGGCCGTGCCACTCGTGAGGCTTACGGCGACGCACTCCTCGAGCTTGGCACCAATAATCGCGACATCGTCGCCATAGATGCCGACCTGGCCAAGTCCACGTTCAGCTGGACGTTCGGCAAGGAGTTCCCGGAGCGGTTCTTCAACATCGGAATCCAGGAAGCCAACATGGTGGGGCTGGCAACCGGGTTGGCGTCGAGCGGCAAGATTCCGTTCATATCGAGCTTCGCCGCATTCGTGCTGTGCAAGGGCTTCGATCAGCTCAGAATGGGTGCTGCCTATCCCCGGTTGAACGTGAAGGTGATCGGCTCGCACGGTGGAATTTCGATCGGCGAAGACGGAACTTCGCAACAGTCGGTCGAGGACGTCGCGCTGGCCTGTGCGTTGCCGCACTTCATCGTGTGCATTCCGTGCGATGAACACGCCATGCGTGAGGCGGTGCATGCGGCGGCCCGGCACGATGGGCCGGTGTACATCCGCCTGGGCCGGCCCAAGGCCCCTGTCATCCACGAGCCCCGGGTCGCATTCAAGTTCGGTGAAGCGATTCGCCTCCGGGACGGCGACAACCTCACGATCATCGCCAACGGGCTCCTGGTGGGCCAGGCGATGCTGGCGGCCGAAGCGCTATCCGAACGCGGAATCGAAGCGCGCGTACTCGACATGCACACGGTCAAGCCGATCGATCACACGGCCGTCGAGGCCGCCGCACGTGAGACCGGTGCCATTGTCGTGGCCGAAGAGCACCTGCACCACGGCGGACTTGGGAGCGTGGTGGCGATGTCGTTGGCGCAGAATACCCCGGCGCCAATGGAGGTGGTGAACCTGGGTGATCAGTACGCCGAGTCCGGCAAGCCGGACGATCTGATGCAGAAATACAATCTGACGTCCGCTGCAATCATCGAAGCGGCGGGGCGAGTACTGGCGCGCACATGATTCAGGTCCCGCCGGCCGAGTCGATGCTCGCCGGCTCGCGCACCTGGCCATTGATCTGGAGCGCGGCGGCCATCATCGCGCTCGTCGCCGCTCTCATGTCGATCTGGATGGGCCGCCACCATTCGCGACACGCCAAAATCATCTGGACGGTGATCAGCGTCCTGCTGCCGATCCTAGGCCCACTGGGCTGGTTCTTGTTAGGAAGGGAAAGAAGGAGGGAATGAGGGTCGGGGGTCGGGGGTTGAGGGTCGAGGGTAATTGATCCGGGGCACGGTTAACCACCCCGGGGCGGGGGCCCCCCCCCCCCCCCCCCC
>CAZPCC010000301.1:0-19156 GCA_964584905.1 uncultured Gemmatimonadaceae bacterium
TGTTCGGGTCGAGTTCCAGCAGTCGTTTCGCGAGCGGCAGAATCTTGTCGTATTCCTTGGCTCCATGATACAGAGTCGCCAGGTTGAAGACCGCGTCGCGGTAGTACGGATTCCGTTCGAGGCCCGCCTCCATGAGCTTGATGGCGTCATCCCTGCGATCGGCACGCACCGCTGCCACACCGGCTTCGAACAGCTGTAGCGGCGTGTACTCACCCGGGTTGTTCACCATCCTGGAGAACAGCCCCGAAGCAGCAGCCGTATCACCGCTAGACGCCAGGGCACGCGCGAGAGCGCCCTGAACGTTGGTGGTCTGCGGCGCGTCGGGATATTCCTTCAGGAAGGCCTCGAACCGGTCGGCAGCAACTTTCATCCTCGGGCCGCGCGCACTCTCATCGAGCGCGTTGGACTCCTCGAGCGTGAGTACGCCAGAGTTGTAAAGAGACTGGCGACGAATCGTCGACACGTTCGAGTCGGCAGCCGCCTCGGCGGTCGCCTGTTCATATGCATGGTAGTAGAGCTCAGCCGCCGGTTGACCTTTCTTCTGCGCCAGCACGGCAGTGAAGTACGAGTTGTAGGCCGACCTCGGCATCAGCTTGTTCGCGCGGGTCAGATAGAGCTCCGCGGAATCGAGCACGTCGTCGTTCAGATGCTTGGATGCCGCATTGATCTGGCCCGTCCATACCTGTCGGCGAAGGGTGTCCGTCTTGGCGGTACACTCCGGCATCGCCGCCTCGACGGCGCTGAGCGCGCTATCGATGGCCAGCGCCACGTCTATCTGAGCATCGGGATCGGTTACGTAGCCGATCTCGCCACGGCGCGCGACGAACATGGAGCGCGGTGGTGCAGCCCACCACGCGAGAATCCGGCCTAACAAGTAGTTGCGCCCGGCAACGTTATTGATCTTGTCGGGATCCTTGGTCAGAACCTCGACGGTGCTGCGGGCGTGGTTTTCAGTTTCCGAAGGCTTGCCGCTGTTGAGCTTGGCCATATACACCTCGGCGCTCTTCAGCTGGAACGGGCTGCCTGTCTTGATCTCGCATTTGCCTTGCGCGGCGGCGGTCGTAGTAAATGCCGCCAGCATCGCGAGCGCGGCCCCCGCCGCAGTACGCAAACCGGTCATTGCTCTCTCCTTCCAGGTTCTCGGTCGTGCCGGGAATTCCCCGCGAGTTCAGGTACCCCCAACAGACCTTTGCGGTTCCGACGCCCGGCGCGCGAGCTCCGAGATATCGCGCATCGTGCGCCCCGTCACAGTCGCAATGTGCGCGACGTCATCAAACTCCGGCTTGGCTCTCTGAGAGCCGTCAGGCAGTGTCGCCACCTTCACCCGAACACGGTGGCCCAGTACATCGACTGTCCGCATCTCGCGCGCCAATGCGCGCCGATCGAGTGTTGCAACTCGCACACCGATGGTGGTGGTGAATTGCAGCACCTGCCGCTCCAGATCGGTCGCGCGATCGGGCGTGCACAAGACCTCCAGGCGGGTTCCGCCGCGCCCCTTCTTCATGATGACCGGCACAAGCACCACGTCGAGCGCGCCGGCGCTGCGAAGGTCGTCGGCCGCTCCGGCAAGTGCTTCAGCATCCATATCGTCGATATCGGCCGTCAACTGCACCAGCCGCTCGAGCGTGCTCGCGCCATTCACCGCGGCATCGGCGAGCACAATGCGGAGGGCATTCGCGCGCCCTCTGAATTCCTTGGTGCCGGCGCCGTATCCCGCACGACGAGGCACGTAGCTCGCCGGCGGAGGCCCCAATGACAATACGCGTACCAGGGCCGCTCCCGTTGGCGTGACGAGCTCGCCGGATCCCTCGGGACCTGGCCGCACCACGTGCCCCGCCAGCAGCGCCAGGGTGGCCGGAGCCGGGACCGGGAGCGTCCCATGGGCGGCCTGCACCGTGCCATCACCGAGCGCGATCGGGCCGCAGTAGACCTGGGTAACGCCTAACAGCTCCAGCCCCCAGATCGAGCCGACGATGTCGAGGATCGCGTCGACGGCGCCGACTTCGTGGAGGTGGACCTTCTCGGCGGTCGTACCGTGAATCTCGGCTTCGGCGTGCGCAATCGCCGTGAATGCCGCATCGGCAAGGGTGCGAACTCGCTCCGGAATTTCCGGCCTGGCGATAAGTTCGCGCAAATGGCGCAGGTGGCGGCCGTGCGGCTGCGGCGGGATCGTGAAATCCACCTTGACGCACGCGATATCGGCGCGAACCACGTTCCTAACGTGGACCTCCACGCCGTCCAGTCCCAGTTGGGCGGGCAAGGCGCGCAGCCAGTCGGGGTCGAGCCCGCAATGGATGAGCGCTCCGAGCGTCATGTCGCCGGCTATTCCACTGAACGGGTCGAGAATTGCGATCGTCATGGCGCGGGGAAAGATACGTGACGTGGGCGGCGGTGCGAGTGCTGATTCACAGCAGCCTGAATTCAGTCATTGAACCTGTACGAAGCTCCGCTTCCCGTATTGAACAGGAGCACCGATGAGTCGTGCGCAAGTCGCCCTTGTGTCACGAGGAGCCGGCACACCGCCAGGCCGCAGCCACCTTCGGGGCCGGCGTCTACGCCGGATGTAGTCGCCAGCTCCCTCGTGGCAGAGCGAATGACGTCTTCGGACACGGCAGCCGCGTCACCACCGCTCTCGCGCAGCGCGCGAAGGATGAGCCGATCCCCCAGCGGACCGGGAACCCTGAGCCCGGAGGCATGAGTATCGGGATTCTGCCACGGTGTCGCGCGATCGGCCCCCTCCCTGAACGCGCGGACGATTGGCGCGCATCCCTCGGCCTGTGCGGTGATCATCCGGGGCATCTTTTGATCCTCGCTCAGCCACCCAACCTCGCGCAGTTCGGCGAATCCTTTCCACATGCCGATGAGCCCGGTTCCCCCTCCAGTGGGATAGACAATGGCATCAGGTAGATCCCAGTCCAGCTGTTCGGCCAGCTCGAGACCCATCGTCTTTTTCCCCTCGATCCGATATGGCTCCCGCAGCGTGGACATGTCGAAATACCCCGTTTCGGCGGCGCTTTCCCTCGAGCGTCGGCCGGCATCGCCGATGTGCCCCGGAACGGTGACCAGCTCGGCGCCCAGGGCAACGATGGTACGCAGGATGGGGCTAGGCGTGGTTTCCGGTGCGAACACGCGAACCGGCAGCCCGGCGGCGGCGCCATATGCGGCGAGTGCGGCGCCGGCGTTGCCCGCCGTCGGCACCACCAACCCAGGCACGCCTAACGCCTTGGCGCGGGTGACGGCGGCACTCATCCCCCTCGCCTTGAACGACGCGGTGGGGTTCAGGCCTTCGTCCTTGATCCACAGCCGCCGCACGCCCACCGCCCGCGCCAGTACGGGTGACTCGAGCAGCGGAGTCGCTCCTTCTCCCAGCGTTACCGGCGCTTCCGAATCAGCGAGCGGCAGCAACGCCGAATAACGCCACATGTCCCAGCTGGGCCGCAGAACAGCGCGATCCATTGGTGTGAGTGCATAACGGACGAGCAGCGGCTGCCCGCATGCCGGGCAAACGCTGGCCAGCTGCGTGCCTCCCAGCCGGATGTCGCACGCGGAGCACTCCAGCGTCCAGTCGTTCACGCCGGGGGTAGTGCGGAGGGTTCGGCAGGAGCGACGGGCGCGGCGGCCTCGGGCTCGTGCAGGCGCTCGAGCAGCCGGCGCGCACTATCGAGCGTGAATCCGGGCAGCACGGCTATCTGTTCCGGCGTCGCGCTCTTTACACCCTGCAGGCTGCCGAAAGTGCGAAGCAGCGCGCTGCGCTTCTTCGGCCCGACCCCCGGCAGGCGCATGAGCTCCGATGTCACCGTGCGCATCGTCCGCCGTTTGCGGTTGTAGGTGATCGCGAACCGGTGCGCCTCGTCCCGCGGCAGCTGCAGCAGGCGCAACGCAGTCGATCGCCTCGTGAGGCGGACTGGCTCGGTGGCGTGAGGCACGAAGATCTCCTCGTCACGCTTTGCCAGGCTGATGAGCGGCAGCTCTCCCAGGCCAAGCGCTTCCAATGCTTCGCGGGCGACGCCGAGTTGACCCTTGCCCCCGTCCACCACGACGAGGTCTGGCAACGGCTTTTCCTCGTCGAGCCTGCGCCGGAAATACCGGGTCACTACCTCGCGCATCGAAGCGAAGTCATCGGTGCCTTCGACCGTTGCGACCTTGAACTTGCGGTACTCCGCGCGCCGTGGTCGTCCGTTCTCCATCCAGACGCACGCGCCGACCGTGTCGGTTCCCTGCGTGGTGGAGATGTCGAAGCAGACCAGCGCGCGCGGCACCTTTTGCAGCCCCAGCACTCGCTGCAACTCGTATACGGGGTCCGCGGCCCGTTCCGCAGTTTCCAGCGCACCGAGCTTGAGTTCCTCCAGCAAATGCCGGGCGTTGCGATCGGCCAGCGTAACCAGCTCGCGTCCCGATCCACGCTGAGGCACGCGGATCTGCGTAGCGCCCAGCGACTCCTCGAGCAACGGCAGATCCTCGAACGCGAACGGTACGAGCAGCAGCGGTGCGCGCTCGGTGCTCGCAAGGTAGATGCGGACAAGATAGGCAGCGAGAATCGCCTCGTCAGGCTCCTCGGTGACGTTCTCGACGAAGGCATGATCCCGAGCCAACAAACGGCCACCGCGGAACCGGAGCATCGCCAGGCATGCGTCATCCCCATCCCGGGCGAAGCCGACAACGTCGCGATCCGTCCCCGACGGATCCACGACCACGGTGGGCTCCTCCATCTCCTCCAGTCGCTTGAGGGCGTTCCGCAACTCGGCGGCACGCTCGAAATCGAGCCGCGCCGCCGCCTCGTCCATGCGGGCGCGCACCCGGCGGCGCACCTCCACCGTGCGGCCATCGAGAAAGAGGATCACCTCGTCGATCATCGACCGATAGTCACGCTCCGTCTGCGCCCCAATGCACGGCGCCTTGCAGCGGCCGATGTGATAGTCGAGGCACGGCCGCTCCGGAACTTCGCGCGGCATGTCGTAGGTGCACGAACGAATGGTGAAGATGCGGCTCACCACGTTGAGCGCTCGCCGCATGGCCGCCACGTCGGTGTACGGACCGAAGTAGCGGGAGCCATCGTGCTCGAGCCGGCGCGTCACCACCACACGGGGAAATGGCTCGTGTACCGTCACCTTGATGTACGGGTACGACTTGTCGTCGCGCAGGGCGATGTTGAAGCGGGGCTGGTACTCCTTGATGAGACTCGCCTCGAGCACCAGCGCGTGCGCTTCCGATGGCACGACGATCGTGTCCACGTCGGCGATCTTGCGCATGAGCGCCTGCGTCTTGACGCTGCCCGAGTGGTCGCCCTGCAGATAGTTCCGGACGCGCGAACGCAGACGCTTCGCCTTGCCCACGTACAAGGTCTTTCCGTCTGCGTCCTTCCAGAGGTAGACCCCGGGGGTGTCGGGGAGCGTCGCGATCTTCCGCGAAACAAGGTCGAATACTTCAGACATGGGAGGCCCTGAATCGCCTGCCCTGCACACGAGCGGACATGCCCAAATATACCCCTCGGACGAACCCGCGTGCCTTGGGCTGCCTTACGATTTGCGCCCGCTGAGACGCTTGAGGCGATCGGTCACGAGGCGCATTTCCGGAATGCCGAGTGCCGCGGTCATTGCCAGATAGACGATGCCGAAGGTGCCGAGTGTGAGAATGCCCGAAAGCAGCGGATGGACCGTTCCAATCAGCCACTTCACCCCCCAGGCGGCCGCCGCCGCCACCGCTGCTGCCGCGAACAGCACCGCGACCGGGGTCCGGATGTGCACTCCGAGACGCCGGCGCATGGCCCGGCGCAAAAGGAGAAATTCGACCAGCCCCCCGATACCGGCAGCGGCGGCGAGCCCCACCACGCCCCACACGCGATCGATTCCGAGCAGGCCCGGCATCCAGAGCGCAGTGGCAAGCCCCAGCGTCAGCGAGATGCCGATACGGACGAAGGAGTATCGCACCGGTGTCGTAGTATCCCGCAGAGCGTAGAATGCCGAGGCGTACAGACGGCCTTGCGTGGAAGCGACGATACCGATCGCGTAGGCTGCCAGCGTCCCCCAGACGAGGAGGGTGTCGCTACGCTCGAAGTCACCGGACTGATATACGGCGCCGGCCAGCTCGCCGCCCAATGCAATGAAGGCGACTGCGCTCGGCACGACGAAGAAGGTGATCTGTCGCAGCCCGTAGTGCAGCCGTTTTCCTAACGCCTCATGAATTGTGCGTTCGTCACCCGACACCCGCGACATGGCTGGAAGCTCGGCGGCGGAAACGGACATGCCGAACAGGCTCACCGGCAGGAGGTAGAGCGGTTGCGCGTAGTTGATCAGTACCGCTGCCGCCCCGGTGGGCAGCAGGCTGGCGATGATTGCGTCGATCCACGAACTGATTTGAACGCCCCCGCGGCCGACGAGCACCGGTGCCAGGCCTGAGAACACGCGCCGAACTTCGACCCGCACCGCGCCAAAGGCCGGCTCGAATCCTCCGAGAAGCCGCAATACCGCGGGAAGTTGCACCAACAGTTGCAAGCCGCTTCCAATCACCGCACCCCATGCCGCGGCAACGGCGATCGAAGCGTTATCTCTACCCGAAGTTCCAGCCCACAGGAGTGCGGCGATGATTGCAATGTTCCATGCTACCGGCGCCGCGTAGGAGAGCAGAAATCGACGGTGGCTGTTCAGCACACCCATGCACCACGCGGAGAGCACGAGCAAGCCCGTACCCGGAAAGAGAATCCGAACGAGCAGGATCGTCAGGTCGCGTGTCGGCCCGGAGAATCCCGGCGCGATGACCGAGACAAGCGCCGGTGCGAACACAACGCCGAGCGCCACCAGGACCGCCACCACCATTGCCAGCAGCGCCACGACCGCCGAGGCAAGCTGTCGCGACCGCGTGGCGTCGCCGGTCGCCGTTAGGCGCACGTACTCCGGGATGAACGACGCCGAGAGAACCCCTTCCCCGAACAGGTTCTGAAGGAAATTCGGGCCGCGCAGCGCGATGCCGAACGCATCGGCGGCGGCGGAGGTGCCGAGATAGTGCGCGAGTACCCGCCCCCGGACCAGTCCGAAAATGCGGCTCAGGAAGATGCCCGTCGCTACCAGTACGGCGAATCGGCCGCTGCGTTCGAGCGGCGGCGCCGGCGTCGCGTCGACGTCGGGTGGCGTCAAACCGATTGGCTCGCTCACCCGGCTTGGCTCCACACCCCGGTCACGAGGCCGGTGCGCGTCCCACGGCGGCGCCCTGGACGAGCTCCGCTGCATGATCGCGTGCGGCGGCGAGAACGTCATCAAGTAACGGCGGCCCGTGACGGGCGAGTATTGGCAGAAGGTTCAGCATACGCTCCTGCGGCACCCCCGCCGGGACGAGTGCGGCGCGTAGCGTGGCCAGATCGGTCATCGCATCGATCTGTTCGCGCTTGGCCGCGGCCACCAGCCTGCGCTCGAGACGCGACACGCGTTGCTCGTTCTCGCGCACGGCGCCGGCGAGAACAGTGGGCGGCACCGACGGCGATCCCTTGGTGCGCAGCGCCTCCGAAAGGTCGTCCAGCGCCGACCTCGTTATGCCGCGAAGGCGGCCGAGTGCGTCCCGCACTTCGGGAGGAAGCGACTCACGAGCCACCGCGCCTTCGGCCGCATGCGGATCCTGCAGCCTGGCTATATCCAGATCGTAGCGATCGAGCAGCCGCTGAATGTGCGGCTCGATTATCGTGCCCGACCAGCGCGGCACCGGAAGCGGCGCCGGCGTTCCGAGAGCTCGCGCCACGGCGCTTACCTGGGCGAAATAGGCGAGCTCACCCGGGCCGGCCACGTAGGCCACAGTCGGCAGAATGGACCGCTCGACGACCGGGCGCAGCAATACGTTAGGCGAAAGCGTCTCATCCTCTGCCTCGAGGCTGGCGCGCGCCTGGGAGATCGCGACTCGCTTCCGCGCGCCGGTATGGTGCGCAAAGACCAGGGAACGGCCCCGGACGAGCGGCACCTGCGGCCGATAGCCTGACGTGCGCAAGGCAGTTTCCCTGTCCGACAGCGCCTCTTCTATCAACGGTGCGTCGAGCAATGCGGCTCGGCTGATCGGATTGCCGGCGTGAAGCACCGCCTGATGGGCAGCATCGAGCACTGCTACCCCGAATGGCTCGAGGGCCGCTCGCAGCAGTGCCACGTAGGCGCTGCCGATGGTGGTGCCTTCCCGATAGGTGTTGGCGGCAAGCTCGAGCGCCACGGGATAGACCGCCGAACCCGCTCCAGTCGTAAGGCGGGCGAGCAGCGGAGCAATGTCGCCAAGAGGGACATCGGCGAGGCGGGCGCCGTCCGCGCCCGTTGGCGCGAGTGCTAACCGCTCGAGCCCCCCGCGCACCGCTACGTAGGTGGCGCTGGCCTCGGCAAAATCCGAATCATCGGTGGCCGCCCAGAATACCGGTGCGGTGGGAATTCCCGTCGCCGATTCGATCTCGTCAGCCAACGCGAGCGCACTCAGCGCCTTCCACCAGGTATACAGGGGACCGCCGAACAGGCCCGGCTGCTGTCCAGTCGTCACGACTATGCCACGGCCCCCGCTGGATCGCGATAGGCGCTGCGCAGCGGCGCCTGTGGCGCCGAGCGCCGGTGCCAACATGTCGAACCAGTCAGCGGCGAGGGATCCGCGCACCTCCTCGGCGTGCTGGCGCCACGATTCAGGCGTCGATGGACGGATCGGATACCACTCTGCCGCGCGCGCGGCAATGTTGCCGTCCCGCACCATCGGCGACCCACCCAGTGCCCGCGGCACGATGCGCAATTCGTTCACCGCCGGTTGGGTCTCATGCCTTGTGGTATTGCTCGCCGCGAATGATGGTGCCGGCCCGGTACAGCTGTTCGGCCAGGACGAGCCGAGCAAGCTCGTGAGGCAGCGTCCACGGGGCCAGCGCCAAAGTTCGCCAGGCGCGCGACCGAATCGTCTCGCCTACACCGAACGCCCCTCCAACCATGAACACGAGATCCCCTGCCGCACGTTCCCTTTCCGCTTGAACGAGCTGCGCGAAGTCGGTCGAGCTCAACGCCTCCCCGAGTTCATCGCACAGAACGAGGCGGGCACCGTCGGGAATGGCACCTAGCAGTTGATCCGCCTCCTGCGCTCTTACAGCATCGCCGCCTTGCCGCCCCCCGACACCGCGAACCTCCCGAACGTGCAGCGGCCAGTAGCGCGCGGCGCGCTGCTCGTATTCACGAATCGCCGCCGCCAGCGCCGCATCACGCGGACGCCCGACGGCGGCGATCAGAATCTGCATTGCACGATGCGGCAGCCGTCAATCGCGCGGGCCGCCGGCCGGCCGCATTCCGCATCTCGCACCCCAGTCGTCCCTAACGCCCTCACGCATAGATGCCGCGCAACCGGTGGACCGTTGCGACTCGCGAGATCGCCAGCATGTAGGCGGCCGTGCGCATGTTGACCTTGTGCTGACGGGATAGCTCCAGCACGTCGCCAAAACTTCTGCTCATGATCTGCATCAACCGCTCGTTCACGACGTCCTCGGCCCAGAAGTAGCCGCCGCGGTCCTGCACCCATTCGAAGTAGCTCACCGTCACGCCGCCTGCATTGGCGAGAATGTCGGGTATCACGAAAATCCCCTTCTCGTCGAGAATCGCATCGGCGACGGCGGTGGTCGGACCGTTGGCTCCCTCGCAGATGATCTTCGCCTTGATCTTCGCGGCGTTCTTTCGCGTGATCACGTTCTCGAGTGCGGCCGGCAGCAGCACATCGACATCCATTGTAAGGAGCTCTTCGTTGGTGATGTGATCTCCCCCGGTGAACCCCTCGAGCGATCGATGCAAGCGAACGTGCTTGACCGCTTCATCCACATCGATTCCGTTGGGGTTCACCAGGCCGCCTGTGCGATCGCTGATCGCCGTGATACGACACCCTTCGCGCTCCAGCAACTGAGCGGCAACCGAACCAACGTTGCCAAAGCCCTGAATGGCGACGGTCGTACCGGCGACCGGCATGCCGAGCTGCTTGAGCGCGTCTAGCGTGACGATCATGCATCCGCGTCCCGTCGCCTCTCGCCGGCCGAGCGAACCTCCCATTTCGACCGGTTTGCCGGTGACGACCGAAGTCACCGTGTGGCGAACGTGCATGGAATATGTGTCCATCACCCACGCCATGACGCGCTCGTTCGTATTCACGTCAGGCGCCGGAACGTCCGAATCCGGACCGAGGGTATTCATGATCCCGGCGGTGTAGCGCCGCGTCAGGCGCTCCAGCTCGCCCACGCTGAGCTTGAGCGGGTCGCAGATTACGCCACCTTTCGCCCCGCCGAACGGAATGCTCACCACTGCGCACTTCCACGTCATCCATGCGGCGAGCGCCTTTACCTCGTCGAGCGTGACGTTGAGGTCAAAACGGATGCCGCCTTTGCCCGGCCCGCGCGAGGTGTTGTGCAGAACACGGTATCCGGTGAAAACCTCGATATCGCCGTTGTCCATCAGCACCGGCACGGAAATGAGAATCTGCTTCTCCGCGTGCCGCAGGATCTTGTAGAGTCCCGGCTCCAGATCGAGGAGCTCCGCCGCTCGGTCGAAGCGCGACATCATCGCCTCGAATGGATTCTCCTCGTTGAGAAACCGGTCCTTATCGGGTTGAACGATCTTGTGGGTGGGCAGCCGGACGTCCGTTGCCATGAATTATCAGACCGGACTCGCCGGCCGGTGGAGGTCAGAGTGGCGAGCGCGCAGAACCGAGTCGAGCGCGGATGTGATTGCGCTGTCGCCGGACTCGGGCGCAACTCGCTGAGAAACATACCACAAGGGAGGCGACGCGCGAGGCCAATGACGCGCCAGCTTGACGTAGTCCTTGAGGGTGCAAACGATCAGCTCATCCGCACACGCCGTGCTCGCCACCCCCGCGATATCCGCCTGGCTGTAGCGGTGATGATCTCCGAAAAAGGCGGTGCGTACAGTCGCCCCAGCGGCTTCCAACTGGCGGCGAAATGCCTTCGGATCGCCAATTCCAGCGATTGCCAGCAGTTTGCGATCGCGGATCGATTCCAGCGCCAGGGTGCCCTCCTCACCCATGAGGGGTCCGAGTGCGAGAGAAACGATGGCAATTGGAGCGGCGGTGCGCGCGGAAAGCGCTTCTGCAACGGCGATCGCCCTGGATGGATCGGCGCTTTTCCTCGTGACCAGGACCAACGTGGCTCGGGCCAGCGCTCCTGCAGACTCACGCCACGGACCCGCCGGAAGCAGACGCACGTCGCCGCTCCACTGCTCGGCGCTCACGAGCACCGCGTCCACCACCCGCGCCACACGACGGTGCTGAAAGGCGTCGTCGAGCACCACGCAATCGGCACCTCCGGCGGCCGCCTCGACCGTTCCCGCCAGACGGTCGGGTGAGATATGGACGGGAATGTCCGGGTTGAGTCGCGCATGTACGAGCGGCTCGTCATCGCCATATCCGCGCATCACGATGGCCGGCGACCCCCCGGCACTGCGCAGGCGGGCCGCCATCCATGCCGCGACAGGCGTCTTGCCGGTGCCTCCCACGGACAGGTTGCCTACGCTGAGCGCGGGAACTGGCGGCTGCCGCTCCGCCCGCAATCCGTTGTCGTAGAGGGAAGATCTCGCACCGGAAACGAAGCGGTACGCGGCCTCCGCCGGCCATAGCGCCCCCCGTATCAACCTTGCGGTGACTCCGTCGTCGAACCACACGCGGTGGATGAGCGACATGTCGTCAGGCGCCGATACTGCTGCCGAGGGACAGGAGTGCTTCCTGGAAGCGAGGTGCCTGCGCCGCGGCGTCGCGCGCGGAATCGGCTGCCACGGTCTGCGGTGCTGCGTATGCGACCGTTACTCGAGCGAACGGCTTTGGGATCATGAAGCGATCCCAACTTCGCAAACGCCACGCACGGGAGGCCGACGCTCTGACCAGAATGATCGGCGCGCGAGATCGATGCGAGACGAGCAGCGCGCCGGCGGCGAAAGTGTGCTCAGGCCCACGTGGCCCGTCAGGCGAAATGCCGATCGCCCTGCCTGACGATACTACCCGGATGAGCTCGAGAAGGGCGCGATCCGCGCCACGTGAGCTCGATCCACGCACCAGCTCGTAGCCGAGTGAGCGCGCGACCCTTGCAATGATCTCACCGTCACCGTGTTCGCTGATGAGAAGGGCGACGCCCTGATTTCGATGCCACCAGAGAAGGGGTAACAGCTCCCCATGCCAGAACACGGCGATATAAGGTTCGGCGCGCCGGCGTAAGCCACGCATGTGCTCGCCGTCGATCTCGCGAAAGCGCCACGTTCTGGCGAGCAGGCGGAGCAACACAGCGCCAATCCCCACCGCCCAGGCAATGCGGCGGCGACGCCGCCTGACGCGCGCGTCATCGCCGTTCACCCGATCAACTCCCCGGCCAACCTGGCGGCGCGGCGAGCCGCACCGGGCGACCCCAGCTTCCCTCGGACGTCGGCCAGTCCCTCGATCTGGGCCTGTCGTTCGTCCGACGACTCGTCGAGCAGCGGCAGCAGCGCCGACGCCAGCGCATCGGGCGTCACCGCTTCCTGAACCAGCTCCGGTACGACGCGCCGGCCGGCGACGATGTTCACGAGGGCGATGTGCGGAATGCGCACGAGCCTTCGCGCGATGGCGTAGCTCCACCCGCTCGTGCGATAAGCCACGATGAGCGGCGTTCCGGTCACCGCCGCCTCGAGAGTGGTTGTTCCGCTCTTGCATAACGCCGCGGTCGCCGCACGAAGCACGGTGAACGACTTGCCGGCGACGAGCGGATACGGGCACCGCGACTCATCGACTTCCATTCCCGGCGCCACGCTCACGATCACCCGCAGCCCCGGTACGCGCGATTCCACCAGTCGCGCGGCGCTCACGAAGACATCCAGCAGCCGCTCGACCTCCTGCGCACGGCTGCCGGGAAATAGAGCGAGCACCGGCTGTTCCCCGCCCAGGCCAAGTTCCGCCCGGGCACTGCTACGGTCGGGAAGCGACGTTGCGCGATCGAGTAAGGGATGACCAACGAAGGTTGCTCGTACGCCACGCTCGGTGAAGAACTTCTCCTCGAAAGGCAAGATCACCGCGGCGCGATCGATCACTTTCGCCATGGTTTTTACCCGGCTCTCGTGCCATGCCCAGACCTGGGGCGCAATGTAGTAGAGCACCGGTACGCCGGCTTCGTGCGCCGCCTTCGCAACCTTGAGGTTGAAGCCAGGATAGTCGACGAGAATCACCAGTCTGACATTTCCGCTTTGCAAGCGGCGCCGAATGTCCCGCAGCAGCGCAATGTGGCGCGGAACGTAGCGCAGTATCTCGACGAAGCCCATCACCGCCAACCGATCCGATCGCTCGAAGAGCTTTACGCCTGCCTCGGCCATGCGGTCCCCGCCAACTCCGGTCAGGACCAGCTCCGGTCGCAGTGCGTGCAACTCCGTGGCCAGGACTGCCGCATGCAAGTCGCCGGACGTTTCTCCGGCTACCAGCAACACCTCACCGGCCATGCGCTCCGGCCAGCGATGGCAGTCCCCGTTCTATCTCGCGAACGATTCGCAGCGCCACGGCAAGCGCCTCACGACCCGCCTCCCCCGAGACCTCGACCGCCTGACGACCTTCGACGGCCGCGAGGAAGCTCTCGAACTCCAGTCGCAGTGGCTCCCCTTCCGGTGCCTCCAGCGGCACGCGCTCGACGAACGCAGCCATTTCCAGGGGCGCCTTCGCCAGTTCCGCCAGGTCCACGTCCTTGCGCAGCCGGTAGAATTCGCCATTGCCTTGCGCGAGATCGAGCGAGAGATAGCCGCTGCTCTGAAAGATCCGGATCTTTCGCAGCCGCTCGCGCGACACGCGGCTCGACGTGATGTTCGCCACCGCGCCCGAATCGAACACGAGCCGCGCGTTCGCAATGTCGACCGAAGGCGTCAGCACCGGCACGCCAACCGCCTGAAGATCCGACACATGCCCGCCGACGAGCGAAAAGACGAGGTCGATGTCGTGAATCATGAGATCGAGCACGACGGCGACATCGGACCCGCGTGGATTGAAAGGCGCGAGCCGGTCGCTCTCGATGAAGCGTGGTGCATCGATGTGCGGGAGCGCGGCGCGAATCGCCCTGTTGAAGCGCTCTATGTGCCCGGTCTGCACGAGGGCGCCGGTACGCGAAGCGATCGCCAGCAGCTCGTCGGCCTCGTTTAGCGTAGCGGCGATCGGCTTCTCTATCAGTACATGGCGCCCCGCCGCCAGCGCGACCTTTGCAACCTCGTAATGCGCTGGTGTGGGCACCACTACGGTTATCGCATCCGTCCTTTCCACCAAGGCCTCGACACTGTCCAGCGCCGCCACGCTCAGTTCGGCCGCGACCTCGGCGGCGCGCTCCGGTCGTGTCTCGACGAACCCGACGAAGTCCACGTCCGGCATGTCGCGCAGCAGCCGGATGTGATGGAATCCGAGACTCCCGGCACCGACTGTTCCTATTCGTGTGCGGCCGCTCACATTGCCACGCCGCGTTGCGAGTTTTCCACGAAGTTGAGGAACCGTTCGATTTCCTCATGCATCTCGAGCTCGGCCCGAGCCTTCTCCAGCGCCTGCGACACGTTCAGCTCGGACCGGAACAGCATTCGATAGGCTCGCTTGAGCTCGCGCAGGACTCCTTCGTCGAAGTTGTTGCGCCGCAGCCCCACGCTATTGAGACCGTACAACTTCATGGGATTCCCTACCGCCTTCAGATAGGGCGGCACATCCTGCGATACGCGCGTCATCCCTCCGACGAACGCGAACTGGCCGATCCGCGCAAATTGGTGGACGGCGGTGAGGCCGGAGAGAATGGCGCGGTCTTCAATCGTTACGTGGCCGGCCAACTGTACACCGTTCGCCAGGATGACGCCGTCACCGACGTGGCAGTCGTGCGCCAGGTGCACGTACGACATCACGAAGCACTTGCTCCCAATGCTCGTCTTGAACGACTGAGCGGTGCCGCGGTTGATGGTCGCATACTCGCGGATGATCGTGTCGTCGCCGATCTCCACCGTCGTTCGCTCACCCGCGAACTTAAGGTCCTGCGGCTCGCCACCGAGCACGGTGCCTACTCCGACCTTGACGTTGGTGCCAAGCCGCACACCCTGCTCGAGCGAAACCCGCGGCGCCAACACGCATCCATCGCCGATGACGCAGTCCTCGCCGACTATCGCGAACGCGCCTATCTCGACTCCATCCCCGAGCTGCGCGTCAGGCGAGATGAGCGCCGTCGGGTGGATGCGGGCGCTCATCGATCCCGGATCATCGCGGCCATGTCCGCCTCGACCACCACGTTGCCATCCACGTAGCCCGCCCCGTGCATCTTGCAGACGCTGCCGCGAATCTGCTGCATGTCGAGCTCGAACCGGATCTGGTCGCCCGGTTTTACCGGACGGCGAAACTTTACGTGATCGAGCGACATGAAGTAAACGACCTTGCTCTCGGGATCATCGACCGCGCCCATCAGAAGCATTCCGCCAACCTGGGCCATCGCCTCGATGATCAGCACTCCGGGCATGATCGGATGTCCCGGAAAGTGTCCCTGAAAGAAGGGCTCGTTGATCGTGACGTTCTTGATGCCGACTATCCGCTTGCCCGGCTCGAAGTCCTCGATCCGGTCGACCAGCAGAAACGGATAACGGTGCGGAAGCACCCTCATTATTTCTTCGATGCCCAGCGTACGCGGCTGTTCGTCCGCCATTGTCACGAGCTCCCTTACCAGCATCACAGTTCCACGATGGCTCGGCTTGTGCGCCGTGATGCGTCCGCGCACGCGCTTGCCCGCCAGCGCAAGATCGCCGACGCAATCCAGTGCCTTGTGCCGCACGAATTCATCGGGCCAGCGCAAGGTGCTGTCGACCACGCCATCCTCATCCAGCACCACCGCGTTCGCGGTGGACGCGCCCTGAATCAATCCCCTGGCTCGCAACATCTCGACTTCACGGACGAATCCGAACGTCCGCGCAGGCGCCAACTCGGTACGAAATGTATCTCCGACCAGGCAGTAGCTGCCCGCCTGACGACCGATCAGGGGATGCGGAAAGTCGATCGTCACCGAGAGTTCCAGTGCCTTGCCGGCGCGGGCCTCGTAGACGGATTCGCCATCTTCCACCCGCACGGGCCGTCGAACGTCGAGATACTGCACGGTCCCGGGCTGCTCGGCAATCCCGGCCTGCTGCAAGGCTTCGACGAATGGTACCGCGCTTCCGTCGAGCATTGGAGGCTCGGGGGCGTTCATTTCGATTTCAAGGTCGTCGATCTCGAGTCCGGCGACGGCGGCCAGCACGTGCTCGACCGTGTGCAGCGCGCCCTCGCCCTCACCGAGTTGCGTCCGTCGTTCGGAGAGTACGGCGAACTGCACCAGCGCCGGTGTCAAAGGCGCGTTGGGCAGGTCGACGCGCCGGAAGCGAATACCGGTGCCTGTATCGGCGCCGCGAAAGGTCAGCCGGCACGCGTGGCCAAGATGGAGTCCTACACCTTCGACCGACGCCGGCTGCGTGATCGTGCGCCGCACGTCAGGGGGTCTCGTGGCCAGAGCGCCCTTGCAGGTGGCGCACCAGCGACGGCAGCTTGAACATGGCGGCTTGCGCCCGAAGCGCGTCGCGGTGCGGCCGGGCCGGATACCCCGACCACGTCTCGCCGGCTGGCACATCTCCGAATACGCCCGCCTGTCCCGCGATGCGTGCTCCCTTGCCTATCGTGATGTGTCCCCCCACACCGGCCTGGCCAGCGAGCACGCAACCATCCTCGATGTGGACCGATCCGGCGATTCCTACTTGCGCCATGATCAGGCACAGGCGTCCGATGCGCACGTTATGCCCGACCTGCACGAGGTTGTCGATTCGCGTTCCGGCCCCGATGACGGTGTCGTCGATGCTGCCGCGGTCAATCGTGCTGTTCGCGCCGACCTCGACATCATCCTCGATGATCGCCCGTCCCACGTGCGGAATCTTTTCGTGAGCGCCGTTGCGGAACACGTAGCCGAACCCATCGGAGCCGATCCGCACGCCCGCGTGCAGCCGCACGCGACGACCGAGCCGCGTGCCCGGATACAAAGTTACGCCGTGGAGCAACTCGCTGTCGTCGCCGATTTCGACACCGCGTCCGATCTGGCAATGGGGTCCAATGACCACGCCGTTGCCTACGACGGCGTCCGCGCCGACCACCGCGTACGGCGCAATGGCGACGCGCTCCCCTAACGTGATGCCGTGACCGAGAATCGCTGTGGAATGGATGCCAGGCTCGGCACGCGGCATCACGTACAACTCGGGGAGCACGCGCAACAGAGCCTCGTGCGGTGCCTGAACTATCACCCGGCAGGCGGGGCCGCCTGCCTCGTCGGCCAACTCCGGAGCCACCAGCACCACGCCCGCTTGCGAGGCCGTGAACTGCCGAGCATAACGACGATGTGCGTAGAAGCTGACGTCAGCCGGTCCGGCGCGGTCCAGCGGCGCAACGGTGTGCACCGTCACGTCACCCGCACCCCTCAGTTCGCCGGAGACGAGTGTCGCGATGGCACCGGCGGTGAGGGAGAGACCTCCCTCACCGCCGGCACGCTCAGCTGAAGTAGGGCTCAACGGTTGCCGGGCGGATTTCTCGTCGGTGATGAAGTTGCACCCGCGGGCTTGGCCACCGGTCCGCCGGCCGGCGCGGGGGAAGGTGCGGAGGCCGTGGACCGCAGCTTGGCCAGGACTTCGTTGGTTACTTCGAGGTTCTTGTCCACGGCCACCACCGCACCGTTCGACGCGACGTCGAAGATGAACGCGTACCCATCCTCGGCCCTCACCGCCTCGATCGCCCGCCGGATGTTCTCGAGTATGGGGCGTGTCAACTCATCTTCCCTTGCCGCTGCCTTACGCTCCAGCTCGGCCGTGCGCTGCTGATACTCCTGCTCCTTGGCGGCAAGCTCACGCTGCTTCGCCTCCTTGGCAGCCGGACTCATCAAAAGCTGCTCCTTCTCGTAGCCTTCCACCATTACCTTCATCGAGTCGCCCATGCGCTTGACTTCGGTCTGGTAGGTCTGAAGCTCGCGTTGAAACTGCGCCTCGGCCTCGGCACGTCCTGGAGCCTGCTGGAGAAGCGTTTGCGAATTGATGTAGGCTAACTTCTGCTGCGCCGCAGCGATCGATGTTCCGGTGAGGAGCAGCGCGAGCACTGCCGACATACCGACGAAGAACCTCATTGCAAACTCCCGTTAGAAGATGTTGCCCAGACGGAAGTGGAGTTGCCACTTCGGGTCCGGTCGTCCAGCCGCATCGAGGCGGTCGAAGCCGTAGGCCCAATCGAGGCCCAAAGGCCCGAGCGGGGTGATCAACGCGACCCCGACACCCGCTCCGCGGAACAGCCGCGTGGGGTCGAATTCGCTAGGACGGTCCCAGATGTTACCCGCGTCGAAGAAAACGTTCGCGTAGAACTGCTGATTCAGCCGCAGCCCCACCTCGGCAGTCGTCGTGAAGTACGCGCTTCCGAACGATTCGCGCCGGGCGCTGAAGTTGCTCGTGCCAAGCACGTACCCCTGCGGAGTGATCGAGAATTCGTCGTAGCCGCGCAGCATTTCGCCGAACTGTGTGCCGCCCAGCGCGAATTTCTGCGAGAAGAGGAACGGCCCCACGTCGCCGAATACGGCGCCACCGCGGGCGGTGAGGCCGAAAACGATCTTGGCCGGCTGCGACCCGGGCCGCTCGCCACCGAACTGCAGCAGCGGCGCGTAGGCACGGAACTCCCCGGTATACCGGGAGAAATCCGCGTCACCCCCAAGCGGGCCGCCATTGAACTGCGCAGTCACCGTCTGCAGGCCGCCTGACGAGGCGAACGGCAGATCGATGCGGGTATCGTGGGTCGCCGTAAGTCCCAGCGTCGACCGGAAGCCGTTCTGGACCACCAGCTGCGAAGTGTCGCGCTCGAACAGGCCGCCGCCCGCCTTGACTCGTTCCGCCCCGTACGACAGGAACAATCGCGTGAAGCGCGACCACGGCACCGGGAATCCGAACTGGAGCGAACCGCCGATGCGCGTCTGGCGGCCGAGGTCGGCGATCGTGTAGCGCGACTGCGTGTGGTACAGCGACGTCGTCCCGGAGATGCGCGACTGCCGGATCGACGGATCCTGATAGGAGAGCTGAAAATCGTTGATGTAGCGGCCGAACTGCCAGTTGAGCGACACCCGCTTGCACTGGCCGAAGACGTTAGGTTGATCGAGCCCGAGGAATCCGCCGAC
>CAZPCC010000302.1:0-13209 GCA_964584905.1 uncultured Gemmatimonadaceae bacterium
GCTTGCAATCCGTGCGGTCGGCGAGAATCCGGAAGCGGCGATTGCCGCGGGCATCCATCCGGCGCGGGTCCGCTGGGCGGTGCTGCTCGCTGCCGGCGCGCTCGGCGGGTTGAGCGGAGCTACCCTGGTTCTCGAACAGGCCGGCACCTTCTCCGAGGGAATATCGGCCGGACGAGGCTTCATTGCGATCGCCATCGTGGTTCTTGCGCGGTGGAATCCGTTCGGCGTAGGAGCGGCGGCGCTCCTGTTCGGAGCGGCAAGCGCGTTGCAGTTTCTCATTCAGTCGCTGGGTCTGCGTGTGCCATACCAGGTTCCGCTGGCGCTGCCTTACGTGTTGACGCTGGCACTGCTCGCCGTATGGGGGAGCCGCGCACGCGCCCCCGCTGCGTTAGGCAGGAGTGAATGATCGTAACGCTTCTCCTGTCCGGTGCGATCGTCGCAGTTGGAGCGTACGCGGTACTCGTTGCACCGCGAAGGTTTCGCCTCATCGAACTGGACGTCCCGATCGCCGGTCTCGATCCTGCCTTCGACGGCTACACGAT
Organism: uncultured Gemmatimonadaceae bacterium; assembly: GCA_964584905.1. Classification (GTDB taxonomy): domain Bacteria; phylum Gemmatimonadota; class Gemmatimonadetes; order Gemmatimonadales; family Gemmatimonadaceae; genus JALZIF01. Next base: position 543 of record CAZPCC010000302.1, read on the forward strand.
CGGCGTGCTGAGCGATCTGCACCAGGCGCCGTTGCCGGGACTGGCGCATACACGTCGCGCGGTGGCTGCCGTGCAACGGCATTCGCCCGATCTCATCGCGCTGCTCGGTGACTACGCGGTATCGTTCAAGGCGTTCCGTCGGCTCTCGGGACGCCTGTATCGGGACGGAATGCACACGCTCGCGCCGGTGCTTCGCGAACTGAGCGCAACCGATGGCGTCGTTGCACTGCTGGGGAATCACGACTATTACCACGATGGAGCGGACGTGGCGCGTTGGCTCGAATCGGTCGGCGTGCGCGTGCTGCGCAACGAGCAGATCGATATCCACCGCGGCGCGGCCTGCCTGACGATTGTCGGGGTGGACGATGACATCGAGGGAACCGTCGATGCCGGCGGCCGCCCGACCGGCGCTGGCTGGTGCGAAACAGCGATCCTTCTGGCGCACAATCCCGATTCGATTCTCCACTTCTCCGGCCCGCCGCGTCCCTCGCTGGTACTGGCGGGGCATACGCATGGCGGGCAGGTCTCGCTGCCGTTTTACGGTACGCCGCTCCAGTTTTCGCGAATCTGCACCAGGCATGCTTCACGCGGGTGGATTCCGAACCCGGTGGCGCCGCTCTTCGTGAGTGCGGGCGTGGGCTCGCAGATCCCGTTGCGAGTTGGCGTCATCCCCGACGCAGTGATCGTCAGGCTCCGTGTCGCCGAACGGAAAGCGCAGGGCTGATCAGCAGCTGGTCGTCACGCTCGTCCATCGCCTTTGCCAACGTCCAGGCGCGACCAGCTCGAGCAGCGTGTAAGCGGTGGTATCGTACCCTACCCGCGCCAGTAGCAGCGCGGGACGCGCCGGCGCGCCCAACCTCACCGCCCCTAGCAGATCGACAGCGTCGAATGCTTCTTCGGATCCCGACCGGCGGTCGTGGTACACGACCCGGTACGGGGAAGCGGCCGAAATTCGTTCTGCCACCAGCAGTGTGTGCTCCTCCTGAGGATTAGCCTCCAGCGTCAGGCGCCTGACGAGGTCGGCCACGACGGCGGTCGTGCTATCGTCGGTGCGGAACCGGTATGCCGTGCGCACGAGGAACGGCAAACCGCGAAAACGCGACTCGGGACTCTCCTCCAGGTTCGACGCCGCACGAGCCAGCGCAGCCGCGAGCAAAGACGAGTCCTGGGCCGGCATTCCTTCGATCGAATCAAGGGGAATCGGCGTCACCCGGCCTGCCGCAAAGCCGAAGGTCCAGCGTAGTGGAGCGCCGCGCAGCGTTGCGCGCGGCCAATCCAGGCACCCGGATGTCCAGACGTGTGCCGGCATCGACGTCACGGTATCGGCTGTCACCAGTCCGCTTCGATCAAAAAGCTCGAGTGCCAGACCCTGCACCCGCGTGGCTGTGAACAGCACGGTGTCCGTGAGCGTGCTGTCGGTCAGCTCCGGAAAGATCATCAGAGCTTCGCCAGGCGTACTCCCCGGAATGGCGAGCACGGGTCCCGCGCTGCGATCCCAGGCCGACGTCGAGATTCTGGGAATCGCGGCAGTGTCGGGCGGAAGCGTCGGAGTCACGAATGACGTATCCACGGGCGGCGCTTCCCGGGCGCGCTCGCAGCCTGTTAGCCACGCGAGCATCACGAGACCGGGCGAGGCCCGCCGGAAAAGGAGGTGCATGTTGGCAATCTCCGGTACGCCTGCGCGCCCGTCAACGGCCATGCGGGGTGGACCCCGTCGCGGGATGAGGCCGCTTCATCTATCATTCCGCTTCCGCGGCACACGCGATTCCAACTTTCCGATCCCAGGCGGCAATGGGCCCCAGTGTTTCCGACGCGTCGGTTCGGCGCCCAGGCATGCTCGAGCGATTGGGATTGCACCGGCGCGAGTTACGAGCGTGGGCAATGTATGATTTTGCCGCCTCGGGGGTGCAGACCACCATTCAAGTCGCTGTTTTCCCACTCTATTTCATTGGAGTGGCGGGAGCGGAGTTCGCCGAGCCTCAGGCCAATCAGTACCTGGCGTACGCGAACAGCGTGTCGATCGCCATAGTTGCGCTGATATCACCGATCCTCGGCGCCATCGCTGACTACTCCGCGGTGAAGAAGCGCATGCTCGGCACTTTCCTGGGGGTTGGGGTCACGGCAGCTGCGCTGATGTTCTTCATCGAGCGCGGCGACATAATGCTCGCGGCAGCGCTGTTCGTCGCGACGAACGTAGCGGTGGCCGGCAGCTTCGTGTTTTACGAATCGCTGCTGCCGCACATCGCGTCAGAACAAGAGGTGGACCGCGTATCGACGGCGGGTTTCGCGATCGGATACTTCGGCGGCGGCATCCTGCTGGCGCTCAACCTGGCGTGGATCCAGTACCCGGGAATATTCGGCCTGCCTGCCGAGTCGACATTGCCGGCTCGCCTTGCGCTCGCGTCGGTGGCGATCTGGTGGCTCGCCTTCTCCATTCCGTTGTTCAGGCATGTACGCGAGCCAGTGCGGATGCTCGAGCCCGACGAGCGGCGCGGCGAGAATCCCGTGCGCGCCGCGTTCCAGCGCCTACGGGAAACGCTACAGGAGCTCCGCGGCTACAAGCACGCGTTTCTGATGCTGTTGGCGTTCCTGATCTATAACGATGGCATTACGACGATTCAGAAGATGGCGGCGCCGTATGGTGCCGAGCTGGGCATCTCCGACAACGCGCTGATCGGTTCCATTCTGATCGTGCAGTTCGTGGGAGTCCCCTTCTCGTTTCTGTTCGGGGGGATAGCCGGCCGCATTGGTACCAAGAAGGCGATATTCGCCGGGCTCGCCGTGTACGCTGTGATCAGCGTCTTCGGATTCTTCATGCAGACGGCAACGCACTTCCTGATTCTGGCGCTGCTGGTCGGCACGGTGCAGGGTGGCACGCAGGGCTTGAGCCGGTCGCTGTTTGCGTCGATGATCCCGCGTCACAAGTCCGGCGAATTTTTCGGATTCTTCAGTGTGTTCTCCAAATTCGCCGGTATTTTCGGACCGCTCCTCTTCGCCGGCATGATCGGGCTGACCGGCTCGGGCCGTTATGGCATTCTCAGCATCATCGCGTTCTTCTTCATCGGCGGCGCCATTCTGCTGCTGGTCGATCCGGTCGAAGGTGAGCGTGCGGCGAAGGCGGCCGATGCCGGCATCCGCGTTGCGGCCGACGCCGGCACTGCCTGACGACTCGTGCTGTACGCGCTCGTTCGTATGGTTGCCGGTACCGCCCTTGACTGGTTCTATCGCGATGTTGCGGTCGAGGGCGCAGAGCAGATACCGGGGGATGGCCCGCTGCTGATCGCCGTCAACCATCCTAATCAGCTGATAGATGCACTGGTGGTCCTGCGCATCGCTCCGCGCCGGGTGCGTCCGACCGGCAAGGCAACGCTGTTCGAGAACCCGGTGCTCGGCGCGCTACTCAAATGGTACGGTGTGGTGCCGCTGCGCCGCGTGCGCGATGAGAAGCCCCGTGAGCCGGGCGCGCCGGTCGATCCCACCCGCAATCGTGAGGCATTCCGCGAGTTGGTGGACACGCTGGCCGGCGGCGGCGTCGTCCTGATATTCCCCGAAGGCACGAGTCATCACGAACCGGAGCTGGCGCCGCTGCGCACCGGACTTGCGCGCGTGGCGCTTCAGGCACGGATCGGGCAACAGTTGCGCGGGTTGCGCATTCAGCCGATCGGCTTGATCTTCGAGCGCAAGTGGGCGCCGCGGACGCGCATCCTTGCCCGCGTAGGCGCGCCGCTCGATCTCGACGAATGGTGCGCGGCGAATGAAACCGCCCATGACGGCGAACCCGCGGTGGAGTTGCTCACGGCGGAGATCGACTCCCGCCTTCGCGAGCTCACTCTCAACTTCGCGACCGTGCAGGAAGCCGAGCAGGTGCTGGGTCTGGCGAGAGTCCTGACCGGAGTGTTCGATGCAAGGGTACGATCGTTAGGTGAAGGCGGACCGCCGCTCGTCGATGAGGCACGCATTGCGCGGCGCATCGCACGAATCGGTGCCAGGGTACAGGCGGTGGCGCCGGAGCGCGTCGCCGACTTCCTCGGCAGGCTCGAGGCGTTTCGCGTAACGCTTGCCGTTCGCGACATCCCGATTACCGAGCTGGGCATCCGCCCGGACGTCGCATCAGGCGCTTGGTTCGGCGTGCGCGAAACGCTGTTCGGAGTCGCTGTCGGTCCGTTCGCCTGGTGGGGACGCATCAATCACTGGCTGCCGCTGACGCTGGCCCAGATGCTGGCGCGCCGTACGAGTCGTACGCCCGAAGATCCGGCGATGCACACCATTCTCGCCGGACTGGTGCTGGTGCTCCTCGCCTACGCTGCTCAAACCACGCTCGTCGGCGTGCTCGCCGGCCCGTTGTGGGCCGCTGCCTACCTGCTGTCGCTTCCGCTCGCCGCTACAGTGGATCTGCGATTCAGGGACCGGCTCGACCGTGCATGGGATCGCATCCGTGCGTACTTCGTGTTCCGGCGTGAGCCGCGGCTGCACGATCAGCTTCGCACGGAGCTACGGTGGCTGCGTGATGAGGCATTGGCGCTCGAGCGCGAAGGCGCCTCTCCAGATACCGAAACCACCTGACTACATCGGCTCGGAAAACCGCTAGGGCCGAGGGCGCGTCGGTCGATCAGAAATCCGCTTTTCGCGGGGGGAGAAAGCGCTCGACGAGGTCCCAATGCCAGGCCGGCCGCCGAACCCCCGTGCGCGGATCCTTTAGCGGCTTGTATTGCAGTCGGTCGGCTGGAAGTCCCACCTGACGGCCATACTCCAGCAGGCGCTCGCGATCGGTGGAGACGAGATGCGCCATCGGCACGCCCTTGAAGAGGTGCCGATGCAGCCAGAGGCCGCCGTCCATCGCGAATATCATCCCATCGCGCCGGCGATCGAACTCACGGTACGGCTGTGGCGGCGAGGGGTTCCCTATCACAAATCACCCGGCCGAAACGAGTGCGGCCCGCGTGCGCTCCATGAAGGGCGCAAGCGGGCCGCGGGTCCAGCGGTGATCGCTCCTACTCGCAGGCGATCCGCCCTTCCACCGTGGTAGCGGCGATTGGCGCAGCTACCGAACCGTAGTAGACGCCGCAGGTAGTGGGGCTGGCTACCGCGTGCGTCGCGGTTGCCGACCAGCCTGCGCCGCTCGCGTCGACGAACGTCAGCGCCACGTTCTGGGACGCGGAGAAGTTGAGCGCCACCGGATCGGTGGTGTACGTCTGGTTCTCGTAGTAGAACGACTCCTGCGCGACGGTGAGGTTGCGCAGATCGCTCTTCAGCGCAGCGGTGTTCGCCTTGCCTTTCGTGTTTTGCCACTTCGGCATGGCGATCGATGCGAGAATTCCGATGATCACTACTACGATCAGCAGCTCGATCAGCGTGAACCCTCTGCGGGAGTATGAAGACATGGCAATACGGAGCCTCATTGAACCGATGGAGACCAATAGACGTGGCCTCAGCAAGGGCAAGTGAAGGGCCGAACCATCGGCCGAAGCGCAACCTGTTGAGTTCGCTGCACTTAGCGGGAGAACACGCCTCACGACGCCGCAAACCTGCCAGCCCTTTTTGCGAGAGACATGGCAGGTTGCAATACCGTGCCGGTGCAATTGGCGGTACCGGAGAAATGATCGTGATCGTGCCGCGCTTCGGTGCCACCCTCACGGGTGGGGGGCTTTGCGGCTCATTTTGTTGCACGAAGTCACGAATCAATACAGATGCGCCGGTCCGGTCCATTTGGTCGCTCTTCAACCGCGTGATCATTGGCCCGGCGGAGTCGGTGACGCGACTCCGCGCACGACGGGGCTTCCAATTCGCATCAACCCGGGCAGATCGTCGCGATGGAGGATGCGCATCGTGAACCGTGCGTCCCGGATCGCTTCGACCGTGTCGCGCGTTAGGTGACAGTTGCCGGCGACCATCCGCCATAGCGGCTCCAGCCGGCGCTGCCACCGGAGCCGCGGCGAGCCTTCATCGCCGCCTACATGTTCCAGGAACGCCAGATCTCCACCCGGCGCCAGCACCCTCCGGGCTTCGGCCAACGCCCCCACGACATCGCCCACCGTGCATAGCACCAGTGTCATCACCACACCGTCGAACGACGCGTCGGCGAACGGCAGCGGTGAGGCTGGCGCGTCGCTGATCGTCACCGGAATCGCCGACGCTGCCGCCCTCCGCGACAGGCGAGCACGCATGTGCCTGTCCGGCTCAGCGAGCACGAGTGCCGCCACCCTTCGCGGATAGTAAGGCAGATTGAGCCCGGTGCCCGCGCCCACCTCCAGCACTCGCCCGTGAAGCGGTGCCAGAACTTCTGCCCGCCACCGCGCCAGCCCCCGAAGCTCGGCTGCGCGCATCACCGAATCGTATAACGCGGCCATCAGGCGCGGCATAACCGTCCTCGCCGGCTGGGGATCAAGCTGCGGTCACCCGCCCTTGGTATCGAGCCAGTTCTCGCCTATGCCGACGTCCACGACGAGCGGTACGTCGAGTGTCGCCGCTTGCGTCATCTCGCGCACCACCAGCTCGCCCACCGCCGGCAGCTCGTCAGGCGGGACATCGAAAACCAGTTCGTCGTGCACCTGGAGCAGCATGCGGGCGTCGAGACGCTGTTCGCGCATGTTGCTGCGAATACGGATCATCGCGATCTTGATGAGGTCCGCCGCCGAGCCCTGGATCGGTGAATTTGTGGCCGTCCGCTCGCCGAAGGCGCGCACGTTGAAGTTGCGGTCGCGTAACTCGGGGATGTAGCGCCGGCGGCCGAAAATGGTTTGCACGTATCCGTTGGCCTTGGCGAACTCGACCATGCTGTCGAGATAGCGCCTGACGCCGCTGAATCGCTCGAAGTACTGCGCAATGAACGCGCGCGCCTCCGACTGCTCGATCTTGAGCTGCCGCGACAGCGAGAACGCGCCCTGCCCATATATCGTCGCGAAGTTGATCGTCTTCGCACGAGCACGCATCTCCGCGCTCACGGAATCGAGTGGCACGTCGAAGATCACCGACGCGGTCTGTCGGTGAATGTCACCGCCGGCTCGAAAAGCCGAGACGAATGCATCATCGCCTGACAAATGCGCCAGCAGCCGGAGCTCGATCTGTGAATAGTCCGCCGCCAGCAGACGCCATCCGGTACGTGGAATGAAGCCACGGCGAATGTCGCGACCCAATTCGCGGCGAATCGGGATGTTCTGCAGGTTGGGATCACTCGACGACAGCCGTCCCGTGCTGGCCACCGTCTGGTTGAACGATGTGTGCAGCCGTCCGGTCTCGGGATTCACCAGCGCCGGCAGGGCATCGAGGTAGGTATTCTCCAGCTTCGCCAGCTCCCGGTACTCCATCAGCAACGTCGGCAGCACGTGCCCTTCATCGGCCAGCTCCTGCAGCACAGAGGCATCGGTCGAAGGACCGGTAGCGGTACGTTTGCGTGACGGCAGGCCGAGCTTTTCGAACAGCACCACGCGTAGCTGCGGATTGCTCGCGATGTTGAACTCCTCGCCGGCCTCTTCCCAGATCATGCGCTCGACTCGCTGACGTTCGCTGGCGAACCGCTCCTTGAGCGATGCGAACCACTCCAGATCGATGGTTATGCCGGCTGCTTCCATGTCCGCGAGCACCTGGACGAGCGGCATCTCGATGTCGCGGAACAGCGGGACCGCGCCAGTCTGCTCGAGCTGCGGCTGAAACTGCTGCCACAGTCGCAGCGTCATGTCCGCGTCTTCGCAGGAGTAGTCGCGCGCGCAGTCGACCGGGCACTCGTCGAAGGGGACTGCCGACTTGCCCTTGCCGCATAACTCCTCGTACGAGGTCATCGTGTAGTCGAGAAGCTCGAGCGCCAGCAGATCCAGTCCGTGCGAGCGCCGCCCAGGATCGAGCACGTAGCTCGCCAGCATCGTGTCGGCGTCGAGGCCCCGCATCGCGATTCCGGCACGGCGGAACGCGAGCAGATCGTCCTTGGCGTTCTGAGCAACCTTGCGAACGCTCTCGTCCTCGAGCAGCGCTCGCAGCGCCTCCATCTCCGGCGCCCCTAACGGTGGCAGGTTGCGGGGCGCACGCGCACCGTTCTCGGCGATGCTCCGCGCCGCAATGGCCATCGGCGTCTGCGCGGTGGCGGTGGTCTTTCGCGTTCGCCCTGACCGCTTCGCCGTTACGGTACCGGTTGCGCGATCCTCCGGTGCGTCGGTGGGTGCCCGGTCGCCCGCCACGTCGGCGAGCAGTTCGACCTGCTCGCCATCTCCGTAGTGCTGCCGATGAGCGAGAGGAAAGTAGTACGCCTCGCCAGGCGCAACGGCGATGGAGATGGCCACCAGTCGCGACCGGAGTGGATCGACCGGCAGCGAAGGGCCGATCTCGATGATGGTCTCGGTGTCCACCGCGATGTATGGTGCCTTACGCATCGTGGCGACCGCGGTTCGAACGGCATCAGGGGTGTCGACCGTCACGTAGGTCCGCTCACCCGCCGCCTCGCCGCGTGCCGCTGGCACCACATCCTTCGCCAGGGAATGGAACTCCAGTTCGAGCAACAGCTCTCTCAGCCGCGCCTCGTCGGGCGCGCGAACGTGCAGACGGTCCAGCTCGAGGGCGACCGGCAGATTGCACCGTATGGTGACGAGCTGCTTGGAGAGGCGCGCCATGTCGCCGGATGCCAGCAGCGCCTCTCGCGGTCGCTTCTTGGCGATCTCCGCGGCGTGGGCAAGAATCTCCTCGATAGGTCCGTACTGCTCCACGAGCTCGCGCGCCGTCTTGTCGCCGATCCCTTTCACCCCCGGAATGTTGTCGGAGCTGTCGCCGACCAGCGCGAGGTAGTCGACCACGCGCTCGGGCGGTACACCCAGCCGCTCGCCGCCATTTTCGGTCGACACCCACTGCTCATCTACACCCGCCGGACCTCCACGCCCGGGATTCAGCAGCCACACTCCGTTGCGCACGAGCTGCTGAAAATCCTTGTCGCCACTCACCACCACCACGTTCACACCCTTGTCGACACCCTGAGCGGCAAGCGTGCCAATCACATCGTCGGCCTCATAACCCGCCAGCGTCAGCACCGGAATGTGATAGCAGTCGAGCAACTGTTCGATGCGCTCGATTCCCGTATCGAAGTCCTGCTGGAGTTCCTCGGTGAGTTTTTCGCGCGTCGCCTTGTACGCCGGATACGTCTCGTGGCGGAAGGAAAGACCGCTGTCGTGCACCCAACCGATGTACTCGGGTTTGTGCGTCGTGATCAGCCGCTGAAGAAAGTTCGCTATACCCCACGCCGCGGAGGTGTTTTCACCCCGGGTCGTCCGCAACGGGCGCGAGATCATGGCGAAGAACGCCCGATAAATCAGCGCATACCCATCGATGAGAAAGAGACGCGGAGCGGGAGGGGGGGTGGATGTCATCTCCGAAAATTAGTGACGCGCCATCGAAGTCGCGGCGTCAGATCCCGACCCGCGGCGCGCGTCGCGCAACCCGCATCCCGCTTCACGCCCCACAAAACGCCAACCGCCTGCCGGGAGGCAGGCGGGAGGCAGTGCGACTCAGGTGAATTCGAGGCCGGATCAGAGGCGTGTTACGTTTGCGGCGTGCAAGCCCTTGTCTCCGGTCTTGATCTCGAACTGTACCTCCTGTCCTTCGGCAAGGGTCTTGAACCCGTCCATCTCAATGGATGAGAAGTGCACGAATACATCCTCGCCGCTGTCCTGTTCAATGAAGCCGTAACCCTTGGCGTCGTTGAACCACTTCACTCTACCGCTGGCCATTCGACCTGCCTCCTCCTGCGATAAGCGGATCCCGCACGAGGACATCTGGTGGTGCGCCGGCCTCGGCGGGACGCGCCTGGCTGGCGCGCGGCGCCTAAATAGGAGCCTTGGGCGATATTGTCAAGAGTTTGTGATCTACGACACGCTAAACATCCGAAGCGCTACCAGAGTGGCACCGGTGACGGCGGTTATGCGAATGTTGTCGTCCAGCGGCCGCCGAGGCCACTCGGCTATCGCTGCTGCCAATCCCGCAAGTAGCGCTACGATTGCCGGCAGCCCGGCGATGAGCCATGCACCAAGCGCCGTCGTCGCAAGGCACGCGAGTAACCCTTCGAGCGACTTGCCATCGGGGTGCAGACGAATGCGCCCCATGCTGCGCCCGACCAGCGCTGCAACCGGATCTCCGACCGCGGCCGCCCACATCGTCGCTATCGCCTCCGGGCGTGGGAGAACGGCAATGGCCACGAGAAGCGCCAGAATCAGCCACGTAGCACCGGTCACGCCGGCATGCTCGTGGGGGCGAAACAGATTGCCCGCCACGCGGTCGAGCACGCGCTGCACCGTGGGCATTCGCCTCCGCACGACTTCCACGGCTATTGCGACTACCGCGGCTGCCGCGAGCGTCCACGTTAGGAACATGCGTGACGCCTGGCCCGCGTAGGCGACCGGCGCAGCCGCGCCTAGCAGGTGAAGCGCCTTGCGGGCCAGCTCTCGGTGCAGCGCCAACGCTGGTGCGGTCACTCCTGGCGCAACAACGGATAAAGCGCGCGGTACAGCTCCCTGTTGCGCAGCACTATGCGCACGTAGTCCCGGGTCTCGACGAATGGAATGCGCTCGATGAATACCTCCACGTCCTCGACGCCAAGCTTTCGATCCCACCGCTGAACACGCGACTGGCCGGCGTTGTATGCGGCGAGGGCGCGCGGTTCATCCCGGTACCGGCGCAGCGATCCCGCCAGATGACGGGCACCTAGCGTGACGCTGGCTTCGGGCTCGTACAGCAGCGCGGCATCCCAGTGGGGGAAGTCGAGGGAACGAGCTACGGCGCGCCCGACCGATGGCATCACCTGCGCATAACCGCGCGCGCCTGCGCCTGACGTGGCGCGCGGATTGTACCACGATTCCTGGCGAATCAGTGCCGCGAATAGCGCAGGATCGATTTCGTTGCGCCGGCTCTCGGCGAGGATGACCGTCAGCAATGGCGCCGGATACAGCGCGCGGTATGTCTCGACTCGCGCTGCGCCGGCGGTTCCTGGCACCGCGGCAGCGGCGAGCGGTATCGCGCGGAACGGCCGACCCACTGCCACGAGCTGCCGCGCGGCGGCTCCCAGCGTGAGCGAATCGGCGCCGCGTGCCAGCTGCTCGAAGTGGGCGAACTCGAGTCGCGCCTCGTAGTCGAGATCGAGCTCCTCGAGACGCAGCGCGCGCTCGAGCACGGCGTGCGGGGTTGGTTCGGCCTTCGGCGCGGAGGCGTCGGCGAAGGGCGACCAGCTGCCCTCGCCCAGGCGTCGCGACGCGGCGAACGCGTAGAATGACGTGGGCTCGTCCTCGGGGATGCGCCGCCACAGCTGTTGGGCCTTTGCCCTATCGCCGGCCTGCTCCCATGCCCGTCCGCTCCAGTAGCGTGCCGCCACCGTTTCCACGCCGTTCGGATCATCTGCTGCCAGCGCCTCCCACTCGCGCGCCGCGGTTGCGTGATCATCAGCTATGTAGGCAATGAGCGCCGCGAGAAAGCGGGCTCGCGCCGTCCGTGAAAGCGCGGGGAACTGACGGGCACCTTCTCGGTAGGCATCGCGCGCCGCCGCGTCGCGCTGCTCATCGGTCGCCAGGTCCGCCAGCAGGTAGAGCGCCAGTCCGGCGCTCGTGTCACGAGGGAAGTCCGCGATCACACTCCGGAGTACGCCGCGTGCGCTCGCGACTTCGCCGAGCGCCACCAGCGCTCGCCCTCGCTGGTAGGCGGCCGACGCGGCGAGTGCTCCCGATCCCGTCACTCGCGCGTACTCGGTGGCGGCGGCGCGGTCGCGATTGAGCCGTGCCAGCGTTCGGCCGTACGCGTACCTGTCCTCGTTGGTGAGCAGTCCGGCCACGGCCGCCCTCGCGTAGCCCTGTGCTGCCCGACCCAGGGGCCCACTGCGCGACAGGGCGCGGGCAATCAGCAGCTCGTCAGGCGCGGCGTGAGGTGTAAACCATTGATCGAGCAGTTCGGCCGCCACTCGCGCTTCGTCGTTCCCGGGAAGCGTGCGCACGACGTTCAGCAGCGCGGTGCGCAGCGAATCGCGAGGCGCGTCGGCGCGCATTGCATGCAGCGCGCCCGCTCGCAGGGCGTCGCCGCGACTACCCAGCGTCGCGAAGGCGCGTGCGGCGCCGGCAAAATCATCGGTGCGCTCACGCGCGCCCGCCTCCGTTCGAGCGATGTACGCACGGGCACTTGCGGTCATCACCGCGCGGTAGAGCCCCTGCCGCGCCGAGCTGTCTGCGCTGAGAGAAGCGGCGCGCAACCGCAGCCAGTCGCGTGCGGTGGGCAGCTCGGCGGCGGCCGCCAGGTAAGCCTCTCGCGCGCTGTCGAGCTGGTCGAGCCGGTCGAGTGCTCTGGCGTACAACAACATCCGCTCGCCGCGCTGCACTCCCGCGACCGCTACCCGGAGGGCCGCGGCCGCATGACGCACCGCGGCCGAGTCTCGAGAAGCGGCGAGTGCGGCGCGCGCGAGGAGCTGGTGAGCCGATCCCCCTTCAGCAGTTTCCGGCCACGTCGCAGTGCCAAGAAGCTCGTCCACGTGCTCCCATCCGCCCCACGCCGCCGCGGCACTCGCCGCGGTGAGCACCACCTCGGGCGTACGGCGCCCCGAATCCTTCAACGTCGGGGCCAGCGATAGATAGGCAGCCCATGGCCTTCCCGCGGACAGGAGGGCGCGCGCACTGTCGACGAGCGGATCGAGCGCCGGGGCCTGCGGCGGCGCTTCGGC
>CAZPCC010000303.1:0-2327 GCA_964584905.1 uncultured Gemmatimonadaceae bacterium
TCCGGCAGGACCACCAGAAGCTGGGGCAAAATGCCAAACGCCGTCCTCGTGCTTGACGGTTACCGCAGAATCGGACTCGATCGACTCGCGTGCCTCTCCCGATGCTCGATAGGCAATCAGCGACCAGCCGACGAAAACGAGCGTTGCCAGCAGCCCGACCGTCGCCCATATCCTGCGTATCACCGCCCAGATAGATCGCTTTTTCGGCGGCGTCTCTGTGCTCATGATGCTCCCTGCGCACTGGGCGACGAGTCACGTGGCTCAGTCATGCGGAGCCGCCGCCAGCGTGTACGCGCTTCGACATGTAGATGTCGGGCTTGCCGGGGCCATTCGCGTCAGGCATCACGCCGGTCACGACGTAACCGAGCCGGCGGTAGAACAGGAACGGATGCCCCCGGCCGAGATCGCGCAGCTCGCGGATGTGCCGCGGAACATCGGAGTATAGATCGACACTGGAAAGCGAGGTCATGCCCGAATCATCGTCCGTGCCCAGGGTGATCGTCAGGCCGCCGCGCGCAAACACTTCCCCCTCGAGCGCGGCGACGAGCGCGCGTCCGATACCCCTGCGTCGATGATCGGGCCGGACGACGAGCGGGTGCAGCTCCCAGACTCGCCCCTGATACTCCGGAAGCGCGCCGATCCATCCGAGGAGCCGGTCACCCTCGATCGCTGCCCGGGCAAATCCCTCCATGAGCACGTACGCGACGTCCTTCTCTGCCGCCTGAAGATCGGTCCAGCCCGACGGCTCTACGAATCCGGAGACGAGCAGTTCGGCCGCGTCGACCCGTATCGCGTCTGACTGCTTCGCCAGGTCGACAATGGTCATTGTGGGCGTTCACGCCTCCGGTAGTCGTCAGGGTTCCAGCGTCTTGTCGATACGCACGACCGCGTCCTCGAGATGAATGCGCGTATTGCGGTCGCGCACGCCGCGAGACAGCGTCGCGCGCAGCTCGCCGCGCAGGAGCTTCAGTTGATCGCGGATCAACGGGCGAATATCGGACTGTGCGATCTTGAGCTCGCCGTTGAGCGGCGGATCGTTGTCGTTCCCGACTCGCAGGTCCCCCGACTGCGGCGGGCTCCAGCCCTCGTTGTTCGCCTCGTTGAGCAGGTGGTGCGCCTGTGCCAGATAGGCGCGCTGGAGGTTGCGACGGTACGTGTCGACGGCGCGTCCGGCTCGCGCGTCGCGCCATACCGCCGCACGGGTGTCATCGAGCATCTGCGCCGGCGTGTAGATGCTTTCTCCGTGAAACGCCTCGTGCTCGATCATGCGTGCCAGGCGGGCGTGGTTGAGCAGCCGCTGCACCGCCAGCTCCTGATAGGCACGGATCCTCTCCACCGCGCCGGCGTGCTCGAGCCGGCGCAGCACGTCGGCGTCGAGCGCCCACTCCGGTGTGGCAAGCACCTGCTCGTCGATGAACCTCATCGCCTTGCGCTGGTAGGCCGGCTCGACCGGGGTGTACACGACGCCCGGTTCCCCATACCGCTTGTGATGAGTCCACGACCCGCCGACCGCGGCGGCCGCGTGCTGCGCATAACGATTCCACTGCGTCAGCGCCTGAAGGTAGTGCGTCTCCAGCTCGTAGTAGTCGTCACCTTCCCGAAGCAACCATGGAAGCAGGCTGTCGACCATCACCTTCAGGTTCAGCATGCCCAGCGATGCGGCCTCGACCGGATCGGCGCTGATCCCCTCTGTCATTCGATGGGGATCCCATTCCTCGTCCATGCCGAACTGCGCCGAGGCGAACCTGAACCAGGGCTTGTCTGCGCGCTCGGTGATCCACTTGTGCAGAGTGTCGGTCTCCGCTTCCGCCGTCCTGGCCGAAATGATCGGTCGATAGCCCCAGTACACCGCCCAGCGGTCCCACACGCCCATCCGTCTCTCGGGGGGTACTCCGTCGCCGGGCTGGGCGGCATAGTTGAAGCGGGTACGGCCGACTGACGAGCCCGAATGCCCCATGCGTCGCACGAAGTCGGGGTCGCGAATCGAATCGACGGCAAAGACGAAGTTGGCTCGCTGGTTATGCGGCAGCCCAACCGAGTGCGCGGTCTCGTGCGACGACACATAACGAATTGCCTCGCCCATCAGGTCGTCGGGCAGCCGCGAGCTGCGATACCGCTTGTCATCGGCAGCCGTCGCCACCTGCGACAGCAGCTGCCAGCGCATCCGCTCGGCGACCGCCTCGTACATGTTCGTGTGCGCCCGCAGTACTTCGCCGCTGCGCGGGTCGACGACGTCTCCACCGGAGTTCGCCGATCGCACCGTTGTGGGGACATAGCGCAGCACGGAATGGCGGGCGTCGAGCAGCGAGAACGCCGGATCCTCCTGG
>CAZPCC010000304.1:0-2006 GCA_964584905.1 uncultured Gemmatimonadaceae bacterium
CATGGTGCGTCCTGAACGCCGACCCTCACCGGAGGTGAGGCGATGCTGTGTCGAACTTGCGGGTGCGAGTCCCGTCGCGGCAAGCGCCGCAGCGCCGCGTAGCAGGCCCCGGTCGTCGGGAGAGATCCCGCCGGCTGAGCGGGGCGTCGAAAGCCCGCGCCGAGCCGTAGAGGCTCGAGCGAGGGGAGCAACGTCGCAGGCCCAATCCGAAAGGGTGAACCTTGCAGCCTCGTGACATTAGAGACCCGAAAGGTGGGAAGGCCGAGCCGGTCATGTCGCGGCGAAGGCAACAGACTGCTCCTTGCAGCGGATCGGAGCAGGACTTCCCCGGGGTAGGGAGGAGGGCATGTGACGACAGCTCGACACGGAACAGGAGAGGCCCTACCCAGCGGCCGACGTCAGGCGAAGGCGGGACCTATAAGCCGAGTGCGAAGGGGTGCCGTGCTGGGAGGGCGTCCGAGGAGCTCGTAGTACCGTTGATGCTGGCGGCCACAACGCCAGCGGAGGGAAGGGGGTCCACCTCGGTCGCGCGCGTGGATGGGGGTAAGTGCGAGGGCATGGCCGCGAGGCCCAACAACCCCAGTGACAAAGTACGAGAACTCCAGCACGCGCTCTTTCGTGCCGCCAAGCGCAACCCTGGGCGGCGCTTCCATGCGCTCTTCGACCGGATCTGCAGGCGTGACGTCCTGCAGAAGGCATGGGAGCGAGTTCGTTCGAACGATGGTGCTGCCGGCATCGACGGCGAGTCGCTGTCGATGATCGAGCGGCGTGGCGTCGACCACTTCCTCGCGGAGGTGGGAGACGCGATCCGGCGAGGGACGTACCGACCGCAACCGGTGCGGCGCGTGTACATCCCCAAGTCGGACGGCAAGCGACGACCGCTTGGGATCCCAACGGTCAGGGACCGCGTGGTCCAGATGGCGGTGAAGATCGTGATCGAGCCGATCTACGAGTCCGGCTTCGAAGAGTGCAGCTACGGCTTCCGCCCGAAGCGGAGTGCCACGGATGCGCTGGAGAAGCTGCGCCTCTTGGGTAACGGCGGGCACTACTTCGTCGTCGACGGCGACATCAAGAGCTTCTTCGACACGATCGACCAAGACGTGCTGATGGAGCTGGTGGGTCGCCGAATCTGTGACCGGCGCGTGCTGAAGCTGATTCGGAAGTGGCTGGAGGCGGGAGTGATGGAGGAGGGCAACGTGCGACACGAGACCACGGGGACACCCCAAGGTGGCGTGATCTCGCCGCTGCTGGCCAACATCTACCTGCACGAACTCGACAGCGAGTGGCAGCGCAAGTGGCGGCACCTCGGCGTCCTCGTCCGCTACGCGGACGACTTCGTCGTGATGTGCCGGCGCGAGTCACAAGCGAACGAGGCGATGCAGCGGCTGCGCGACATCTTCGCGCGGCTGCGTCTCACGCTGCATCCGGAGAAGACCAAGCTCGTGCAGCTCGGTCTCGGGCGCCAAGGCTTCGACTTTCTCGGCTGCTACCTGCGGATCGTGAAGTCCCACTTCAAGGGACGCACGTACCTGTTCCGGTGGCCGTCGAGGCGGGCGATGCGCAGTGTCCGCGCCAAGATCCGGGATCACACGAATCGTCGCCGCCGGGCAGGGATGAAGGATGTGGATGATGTCATCCGTGACCTGAATCCCGTACTGCGTGGATGGGGCAACTACTTCAAGACTGGCAACGCTTCGAAGCAGTTCACCGCGATCGACTACTGCGTGTGGCAGCGCATCACGCGACTCCTGGCCAAGCTGCGTCGCAAGCGCGGCGCCAGCCTGGGGAGCAGCTGGGCACGCCTGCGACGCGAGTGGCCGATGTCCCGTCTCCGTGAGCATGGCCTCCACAAGTTGCTCGGCACCATCCGTTACCCAGGGAGCAAGACGGCATGAAGAAGACCGTGGGTCAGCCGTGTGCGGGAAAACCGCACGCACGGTTGGAAAGGGGGTCTTGGGAGCCCGGGCCTTCGTCGAACAAGGAACCGTAACCAGGATCTACCAATG
>CAZPCC010000305.1:0-36897 GCA_964584905.1 uncultured Gemmatimonadaceae bacterium
GTCCGTGTTCATTCGGCCAGAGCCTCCTGACCGGACGCGGTGGCGCCGGTCGGTTTGTTGGTTGTCAGCTCCCACCCGAACGCCTGGGCGAACGTCAGGAGCGCCTCTTCGAGGACCGACATCTTGATCTGGTAGACGACCGATTTGCCGTGCTTCTCGGATGCGACCAGGTTGGCCTCGCGCAGTACCGCAAAGTGTGCCGACATCGTTGGTCTGGAGACCGTGAATTGCGCGGCGAGGTCGCCCGCAGTCATGGGACCGCTCTTTAAGAGCTCCAGCACACGACGCCGGGTGGGATCGGAAAGGGCTTTGAAGACCATGCTCATTACAATGACATTTAGCTAAATATCGAAATGATGTCAAGGGCGTGGCGGGGACGCCCTGATACCGTCGCGCCACCGATCTCGATTACAGGTTGGAGGCGCGAGCGCGCTTCGGCGGCCATGCGCCGCACGAACCTGATCGAGGCGGCCGCGTGGCGGGACGCCCGAGGAGGCGCACATGGTACGGACCCGGATGCTGCGCATGTGGCTGACAATCGCGATGGCCGCGTCTGCGCTCGGCCGCCTCGACGCGCAGCGCGCGCCGGACCCGGTCGCCGAGGCGCAATCGCTGTTTGACAAGCGGCAATCGGCCACGAATGTCGCGGGGGTGCTCAAGCAGAAGTACTCGAGCACGATCACGCAGAGCTCGACCATCCTTCGCACCGTCGGCTTCGACGCGAAGGCGGTCGTACCGGCGCTGCGGGCCGAGTACACGCCTTCTCTGACCGCAGTCTACACATCGATGAGAGATGCGGGCTTCACTCCGCGGAGCATTGTCGACGCCTTCGCGGCCAACCAGATCGAGCTCGACTGCATCGACCCGCAGGGTTATCCGATTCCCTGCGGCAACTTCGGCGGAACGGCAGATGCGGCGGTAACCGGCCAACTCACTCTTTCTCCTGAGGCGGAAGGGAGCACCGATGGGAAGCTCACGATCACCGGCACGAACATCCCCGCGGTCACTATCAGACTCGGATTCACGACTCTGACCCAGCTACAGGCCAGCTCCTCCGCTGTAATCGTGCGTCTTCCCTCGACCCCGCAGACCGCCGACCTCAAGATCATCCGTGACAGCGACGGCGCCTCGGGGTTGCTGCGGAAGGATTACCGCGTCGTGGCACCACCACTCGCGTGGAGCGAATTCACGCTGCCGGCGATCGAGGGCGCGGTCGCCGACATGAAGCGGTGGATGTCGGGTGCGAAGTTGAACGGCTGCGTGGTCAACGGCGTTGTGGCGACCGCCTTCCCCGGCGCGTTCACGTCGTCGACGGGGTTCAGCGGCCTATTTCGCGCGAAACTGGTGGGCGCCGGCGCGCCGTCGGCAGTGGCGAACGCGTGGGAGGCGGCATTCCAGGCGGCATTCACCGAGTACACGTCGAAAGTCACCATCCCGATGCTGCCCCTGTATCCCACCCTCGCCGCCGTCTCTGCACCTAACGCTCCACCCGTTCCCAACGTCCCGACGCCCCTCGGTATGTTCGTGAGCGTCGGCGCGCTTGGGATGCAGCCTTCGCAATTGGGAGCCTCGGTCGCCATGCAGCTTTCGAGCGTCTCGGAGGATGATCCGGCGCGGACGACCGCAATCTCGATCTTCGCCTCGGCGGTCGGCACCAGGTTCAACGCCTTGCTGCTCGAGGCAATCGTGATCAACCTCCTCGGAGGCGGACCGGTACCAAATCATGCCCCGCCGTCGGTGCCGGTGGCCCCGGTCGCAGGCGGTAGCTGCGCTGGCTCCAACATCGTGATGGTGCCGCAGTCGGTCTTCTGAGCGGCAGTGCGCGCGACGGCAGGCCGACCTTCCGTCGCGCTCGCCGGCAAGGTTACATACGGCCATGTAGCCTCTGATAAAGGACGTATGCGATGAACGACGAGAGCGCGCGGCGCTGGGCGCGCGTCGACGAACTGTTCGCGGCCGCGATGACGCAGGATGCGTCAGATCGGCGCGCGTTCCTGCTGTCAGCCTGCGCCGGTGATCAAGCGCTCGAGCGTGAAGTGGGCGAGCTGCTCGACTCGCTGACGCAGGCCGAGTCGGCTATCGGCGAGTCGGCCGGTGCATTGCTCTCCGGACCGCTGGTCGAGGCGCCGGATGCCGCATTGCCGCAGGGAGCCCGGATCGGGGCTTACGAAGTTCGACGCCTTCTCGGGCGCGGCGGGATGGGGAACGTCTACGTCGCCGTGCGCGCGGACGGCGATGTTGCGCGCGAGGTCGCAATCAAGGTAGTGCGGGCGGGGTTCAGCGGCGACATCCTGGCACGGCGGCTCCGCCACGAGCGTCGCATTCTGGCCGAGCTCGAGCACCCGCGCATAGCGCGACTCTACGACAGCGGCGTGACACCGGACGGCGCGCCGTTTCTCGTTATGGAGCTCGTGCACGGCACGCGGATCGACCGGTACGTGGAGTCCGCGGGACTCACCGTCCGCGAACGGCTGCTGCTGTTCGATGAGGTTTGCGAAGCGGTCGCGTTCGCGCACCAGCGGCTCGTAGTCCACCGCGATCTCAAGCCGGCGAACGTGCTCGTCTCCGACGGTGGGCACGCGATGCTGCTCGACTTCGGGATTGCCCGCCTCGTGGCCGGCAGCTCCGAGCACGACGAACAGGCCACGCGCCCGGGCCACCTGGTGTTCACGCCCGAGTACGCGTCGCCGGAGCAGACGCGCGGTGAACCCGCGGGCGTGGCGATGGATGTGTACGCGCTCGGAGTTCTGTTGTACGAACTGCTAACCGGGGAGCGGCCAGCATGGCAGCGTCTGGTGATGACGCGCGCGGACGACGCCGCCATCGAGGTTGCGATGGTGGCGCCCAGTCGCGTCGCGAAGGATCCCACACGGGCGCGCGCGATGCGTGGCGATCTCGACCGGGTAGTGCTCAAGGCGCTGGCTCCCCTGCGAGCGCAGCGTTATGCGACGGTCCAGGAGCTGCGCGAGGACCTTCGCCGGGTTCGCGAGGGCTTTCCGATTCTCGCTCGCAAGGCATCGCGCGTCGAGCGCGCCGTCCGCATGGGCCGTCGCAACCCGGCCCTCGCGGCGACCGGGGCCGCACTCGCCATCGTGACGCTCGCATTCGTCGTAAACACGGCAGTGCAGGGACGCCGGCTCGCCGCGGAGCGGGATGTCGCAAACCGGCAGCGCGATCGCGCGCGCGCCACAAGTCAGGTGCTCGCGACGTTGTTCGAGCGCGCCGATCCGTTCGCGCCGGGGCGCGGCGATACACTGCGCGTGACGCAGGTGCTCGCCGAAGGGCTCGAGCGGGTGAATCGGGGTCTCGCCGACCAGCCCGGCGCGCGCGCCGAGCTGCTGAGTGCATTGGGGCGCGCGTACGTGGGGCTGGGTCGTTATGCGGAGGCGCAGGCGCTGCTGGATACGGCCCGGGCGCTGCAGGAGGACGACCCGGACGCGACGGCGGAGGATCGCGCGGCGACGCTGTCGGCGCTGGGGAACCTCGCGCGCTTGCGCGGACGATTCGACGCCGCCGATTCGCTGCACGGGGGCGCGCTGGCGATTCGCGCCGAGCGCTCGAGCGCCGCCGATCGCCTGCCGGGGGCAGCCGCCCTGGCCACTTCGCCGCCGTCGAGTACCGCGCCGGAGCGCGCGGCCTCCATGCCGCGGACGGAGCCTGACGTCGCCGAACTCGCAGTCGCGCTGGCGAACGTCGGCGGCGGGCACATGGCGCGCAGCCGCTTCGACTCGGCGCGCATCTACCTGGATTCCGCGCTCACCGTTCTGCGGACGATTCCCGCGCCGGACTCCGGAAAGCTCGCGGACCTGCTCAACAATCGCGCGACGCTGGCGATGCGCACGAGCGACTTCGTGCTCGCCAACCGACTCGCGCAGGAGGCGTACGACATCAACGTCGTGCGGCTCGGTCCCGACCACCCGCGCGTCGCGGCCGAACTCGCAAATCTCGGGTTTCTGCTCGACCGCACCGGCCGGAGCGCCGAGGCCGAGCCGAAGTTGCGCGAGGCGTTGCGCATCCTGAGCGAACGATTGTCGAGCGATCACCCCTCGGTCCGCTCGGCGAAGCTCACCCTCGGCGGCATCCTCGGCCGCATGGGGAGGCTCGAGGAAGCGGAGCGAATGATCGGCGAAGTGGTAGCGGCCGAGCGCGCCATCGGCGACGACGCGCGGCTGCCCCTGACCATCTCGCTCGACAACCACGCGGGGGTGCTCGAGAAGCTCGGCCGGGTCCGCGAGGCGCAGGGGGAGTACCGCGAGGCCTTCGAGCTCCGGCGCGCGGCCTCGGGGGACGCCGACCCGGGGACGGCGATTCTGCTGTCGAGGGTCGCGGACATCGACTGCCGCCTCGACGGCGCGACGCCGGCCGGACTCGCCGACTTCGAACGAGCGTTAGGTACGCTCGATCGCCTCCTGCCGCCCGTGCACCCCGCGCCGCTCGGCGGTCGTGCGCAGTACGGGAGCTGCCTCGTGCGAGCAGGCCGGCGGCTCGAGGGCGAACGCGAGCTCCTTGCGGCGTTCGAGCGCGCGCGCAGCGCGCCACCCCAGGCTCATGGCGTCGCGCGAACCGCCGGCCGTGAGCTGCTCGCGATGTATTCGGCCGCGCCCGATTCGGTGCGGCGCGCCGGCATACAGGCGCGCCTGGACTCGCTCGACGCGAGGGCGACTCCCCGGTAAGGTGGCTGATCGCTGCTGGGGACTCGGGAGACTCCGACGGTGATACCGAACGGCGCGAAATCTCGATGTCCCAGGTGAGAGCCAGTCCACTCCAGCCCGGGAGATCGTTATGCCATTCGCCAGACTCGCCGTCGTCGTTGTCGCATCCCTAGGAACCCTGCTTCTCGCCGGCGCGGCGCCTTCCTCACTCGTCGATGCCGGGGCCGCGCAGAAGTACTTCGGCTGCCCCACCGGCTACACCTTCCAGGTGAGCGGGTCCAACGCCCGCTGCTATATGGCGGGCACCCAGGTGACCGCCAATATCATCTGCGGCTTCAACATGGTGTACGCCATCGATCAGTTCAGCGGCAACCGCGACGGCTGTCAGAACAGGATGACGAACATGGTCGCCAACTACACCTGCCCGACCGGTTATTCGTCCGATGCGCGGCCCGGCCCCGACATCTGCGTCAAGTCCAACCCGGCATCGATCATCGCGCCGATGGTCGAGAAGTCGATCTGATGTGAATCGGACGAGCGTTCGGGCGATGAACCGCCTCGGCGGCGTCGCCCGTCGTTATGCCGATCCCTCGGTCATGAAGCGGTAGAGCCAGACGCGGGCGCGCGCCCAGTCGCGCTTCACCGTCGGCACGGAGAGGCCAACGACGTCGGCTATCTCGTCGTAGCTCAGACCGGCGAAGAAGCGCAGCTGCACCAGCTGTCCGAGCCGCGCGTCGTGGTGTTCCAATCGCGTGAGCGCTTCGTCGATCGCCAGCAGGTCCTCGGCGCGATCAGTCGGTGGGAACTGGTCCTCGTCAAAGGAGACTGGGCGAGCGCCGCCACCGCGCTTCTCGGTGACCTCGGCGCGGGCGTGATCGACGAGCACGAAGCGCATCGCGCGCGCCGCGAGAGCCAGGAAGTGCGAACGATCCTGCCACGCGGCCGCGTCGCTCTCGACCAGACGCAGATAGGCCTCGTGGACGATCGCGGTGGTGTTGAGCGTCTCCGACGCTCCCCGTCGCGTGCGTTGACCGTGGGCAAGTCGCCGCAGCTGGTCGTACACCTGCGGGTAGAGCTGGTCGAGGGCGTCGGGTCCGGATGTGGTCACGCACTAACATGGTGCATGCGGACGGCGCGAGCGCAAGGGGACCGAGGTGCCGTAGTGGGTGCCGGGGTCATCGCCGCCCAGCCTCTATGGTCAAAGAAACGTCTCATGAGCACGCGTGATCCTCGCTTGCCAAGCGCGAAGCCGCCAGGCTCCCAGGAGCGTCAGTTAGTGCGGTTGGACAGCAAGCGACCCACGCAGTCGAACATCCTTCGATGAGGCGCCGACCATAACGCGAAACGCTCCCGGCTCGACGACCCACCGCATGTCGCCGTCCAGCATGCGCAGATGCTCCGGGCCGAGCGGGAAGACCACCTCCCGCGCCTCCCCGGGGGCAAGATGGATCCGGGTGAAGCCGCGGAGCTCCATCACCGGACGGGCGACCGAAGCGAGGATGTCGCGGATGTAGAGTTGTACCACTTCATCGCCCGCCACATTGCCGGTGTTCCTCACCGTGAGCCTCACGGTTGTCGAACCGTCGGGCGCCATGGTTGCGGGCTCGATCGTCAGGTTGGAGTACTCGAACGTCGTGTAGCTGAGGCCGAAACCGAACGGGAACAGCGGCTGCCCGGTGAGATCGACGTAGTCGTCGCCGCGGCCAGTCGGCTTGTGGTTGTAGATGAGCGGGAGCTGCCCCTCGGACATGGGAAAAGTGACCGGCAGCCGCCCGGCCGGGTTGTGATCGCCGAACAGCACGTCGGCCACGGCGTCGCCGCCCGCCTCGCCGGAATACCACGCGTCCAGCACCGCTGCGACGCCGTCGAGCCAAGGCGACATCGTTATCGCACTGCCGCCGATCAGTACCACCACCACCGGCGTCCCGGTCGACGCGACGCGTTCGATCAGCTCTTCCTGATGACCGGGTAGGCGTAGAAAGGCGCGGTCGCGGAACTCGCCCTCTTCTATTCCGGCGACGACGATAGCCACATCGCTTGCGTGCGCTACCGCGGCGGCGCTGTCGATGCGTGCATGCCAGTCGTCCGGCACCCCGGCGTCCCAGACCAGCTTGACGCGGGCATTGCCGGTGCTCTCGTAATACTCGAGTCGGATCTCATGCATCGAACCTGGCGCCAGCCTGACTTCGGCCATGTGCGTGCCGTACGACTGCTTGCGCCACCTGTCGATCAGGATCGAATCACCCAGCCAGAGGCGCCAACCGTCGTTGCCCTCGACGCCGAGCCGCCTGACGCCGCCTGGTGGTGCAGTGATCGTGCCGGTCCACCGCACCGAGTACCAGTCGAACGGGATGCCGCGCCCTGGGGAATTGAGTGTCCAGCCGAAATCCACTTGCGGATCGATGCGCGTGAACCGCGGCGTACCGGTGAACTGGTTGTTGTCGAAGTAAGCGCCGTTCAGGCCGCGCTCTGCGTCGCCGTACCTAACGCCGAGGAAGTCGGTCGGGACCACGACGTGGGTCGGGGAGAGGCGTCCCGGTCCAGCCGCATAGTGAACGGTCGCCCTTGATCCGAGCCGCGAGCGGATGGCATCCAGAATCGGCACGCCCTTCGCACCCGGGGCCGTATACCCGCCCAGCCGCGCGTCGGCAGCGTCGGTTCCGATGATGGCGATCGACTGCAACGAGTCGGACAGCGGCAGCACGTTGCCCTCGTTCCGCAGCAGCACAATCGACGCGCGCGCCGACTCTCGAGCGAGCGCCAGGTGATCGGCATGCCGGTTCCAGTACGCCGCGCTATCAGCGTTCACGTAAGGATGCTCGAACAACCCGAGCTGGAACTTCGCCCGCAGCACGCGCGCGACGGCGGCGTCGATCGCCGAGTCGGCGATCAGCCCGCGTCGAAAGGCGTCCAGATACGGCCGGTGCTGCTCGTAGGTGGACTGGAATATCACGTCGAGGCCGGCCTCGAGCGCATGTTTAGCCGCGCTCGCGGTGTTCGCCTCGGTATGATGCAGTACCGTCGCGCCGCCGGTCGCCGCCGCGTCGGAGATGACGAATCCGGTGAACCCCCAGTCTCCTTTCAAGGTGCCATTCAGCAGCGCGCTGCTCTGCGTGGCCGGCGAACCGTCAACCGAGTTGTACGAAGTCATCACCGATCGTGCGCCCGCCTGATCGATGGCCGCGCGAAACGGCGGGAAGTGAATCTCCTCGAGCAGCCGAGGGCTCACGTCGATCGGGTAGCTGTCCCGGCCGCCGTCGCCGACGTTCGCCACGAAGTGCTTTGGTGTCGCGACAATCCCTGCCTGCTCGAACGCGCCAACGAACGCGCGTCCTAACGCCGAGGTCAGGAACGGATCCTCGCCGTACGTCTCCTCGACCCGTCCCCATCGCACGTCGCTGGCGATGTTCACCACCGGCGAGGCCACCTGGCGCACTCCGCGGCTCCGCGTCTCGCTGGCGATCGCCCCGGCCACGCGCCGAACGAGCGCGGTGTCCCAGGTGGCGGCGAGCGCAATGGCTTGCGGAAAGACCGTCGCGCCCTCTCTCGTCAGGCCATGCAGCGCCTCGTCGAACGGGATGATCGGGATTCCGAGCCGGGTCTGTTCGACGAAGAATCGCTGGATCGAGTTGATGCGTGATGCGTGCGCCCCAGCGGCTTCGGCCCACTGGCCGCTCGACTCGGCGGAGATCTGGAGCCCGAACGCGCCGTTGCGGTAGTCGTGCGTCGAGTCGTCGAGGCTGCCCGGAGTCATGTACAGCTGCCAAAATTTCTCGTCCAGCGTCATGCGGCCGATCAGGTCGCGCACGCGAGCATCGATGGCGAGAGTGGAATCACGGTAGGGAACCAGCGTTTCACGCTGAGCGCTCAGCGGTTGCGCGAGCGATGCGCAGAGGAGGAGCGCGGTGAGAAGGGGACTGGGGAGAAGAGCGAAGCTCGCCACGCGCGTCAGGTGCCTGGCGATCATGCCACGCTGGTGCCGCCGCTCAGCGGCGGCGGCCATCATACAGCGCGAAATTACTGATCCGCGGCGCATCGAATGCCGAGTCGATGGAAAGCCTGACGCGGGTAGTCTGCACAACCGGTACACGGTGGAGGCGCTTGTATCCGATGGTGGTGCCGCGCAGGAGCGGTGCCCAGGAGCCTTCGTGCCAGATCTCCAGCGAGTGCGTCGCGATGTGCTGACCGTGCGCTATCGCTTCCTGAATGCAAATCGTGTCGAATGTGATGGGGCGCGGCCACTCGAGCTCTACCCACGGCCGCTGGGCGGATGCAGGAAGCCCTGCGGCCCAGTGTGTGTCAGGATCTCCGTCGATCACGCGATCGGCGCCGTGTGCGCGATCGTTAGAGTCGCTAACGCGCGCGCGCGCCGTGGTCGCAACGTTCGTCGCAAAGATCCCGCGGAGCTGCTCGCCGAAGCCGGCCAGAGCGCCCACATCGCTCTCGTGAAAGAGTCCGCTGGTTGTCGGCGGCACGTTGAGCAGCATTCCCGCGTTGCGCCCGACGCTGGCGAAGTACAATTCCTCCAGATTGTCAGGCGAGCGGACTTCCGAATCCTGCGCCGGGTGCCAGAACCACCCCGGACGGATGGAGACGTCGGCCTCTCCCGGCCGCCAAACCGAGCCTCGAGGGTCGCCGTGCTGGAGCGCGCGCGTGATGTGGTCGCCGCTCATCCCGGGATACGGCACCGCGGCGGGATCGACCGTGCACCAGTTGGGGTCACCGGCGATTCCGCGCTCGTTGCCAATCCAGCGGATGTCCGGACCGGCGTCGGAGAACATGAGCGCCTCAGGCTGCAGCTGGCGAACGATGCGATGTACCCGCGGCCAGTCGTATTCCTGCCGTTTGCCGTTAGGCCCTTCTCCGTTGGCGCCGTCGAACCAGACCTCCACCAGCGGCCCGTATCGTGTGAGCAGCTCGGTGAGTTGGCGGGCGTACAGGTCGTTGTAGGCCGGCGAGTCGCCGTACGACGGCTCGTGCCGGTCCCAGGGAGAGAGATAGAGCCCGACGCCCATACCCGCGGCGCGGCACGAGTCGACCATCTCGCGGACCACATCACCCCGACCGTCGCGCCAGGGGCTGCTCTTCACCGAGTGATCGGTCGTCTCGGTAGGCCAAAGACAGAAACCATCGTGATGCTTGGCGGTGAGGATCATCGTACGAAATCCGCCAGCCCTGGCCGCACCCACCCACTGCCTGGCGTCGAGCCGCTCCGGATTGAAAATCCGGGGACTCTCGGTACCATCCCCCCACTCGCGATCGGTGAAGGTATTGATGCCGAAATGCACGAACACCGCCAGCTCGTCCCGTTGCCAGGCAAGCTGGGCGGCCGATGGGATGGGGCGCGCGCCTCGCCGATTGGCCGCTATGCGCGCCGCCAGGTGCGTTGGCCAGGAGCGATCGGCAGCGAGTGCGGCTGCGGCCGACATCAGGAGCTCACGACGATTCATGATGCCTAGTATGTATCTGAACGTGATGCATCGCTATATCCGGCTCTTGACGTACGCGAGCGAATAGAAGAAATCTACGAGCCACCTCGCCCTGAGTCTCCATCCCTGTCGACAATCCTGAATTTCGCACGCTCCTCACGCAGCCGCGGAGTCAGCCACGAACTAGCCCCACGAGAGGATGAGCAAGACTGACGCGAAATCAGCCAAGCGCGACGAACGTGAGACTCTCACGATCGATGGCCGCGAAGTCGCCATCTCCAACCCGCGAAAGGTGCTCTTCCCCGACGCCGGGTACACCAAGCTCGATCTCGTCAACTATTATCTCGCGGTCGCCGAGGGTGCTTTGCGGGGCGCTGGGGGCAGGCCTAACGTAATGGTGCGCTACCCGAACGGCATCGCCGACGACTTCTTCTACCAGAAGCGCGCGCCGGCGTCGCGCCCGCCGTGGATCGAGGTCGTCTCGCTCCGCTTTCCGTCAGGACGGACTGCGGAAGAGGTCGTCCCGCGCGACGCGCCCGCGCTCGCCTGGCTCGCCAACCTCGCCTGCCTGGAGCTGCACCCGCACCCCGTCCGCACCGACGATCTCGACCACCCCGACGAGCTGCGCGTGGATCTCGACCCCGTTCCGGGCGTGCCCTGGTCCCAGGTGCGCGATGTCGCCCGAGTCGCGCACGAAACGTTAGGCGAATCAGGGCTTACCGGATGGCCCAAGACATCGGGCTCGCGCGGCATGCACATAAACGTCCGCATCGAGCGTAACTGGCCCTTCGACCAGGTTCGCCGCGCCGCACTGGCGCTCGCGCGCGAGATAGAGCGGCGTGCGCCGAGCCTGGCGACGAGCAAATGGTGGAAGGAGGAACGGCACGGCGTCTTCGTCGATTACAACCAGAACGCCAAGGACCGTACCGTCGCCTCGGCGTACTCGGTACGGCCTACGCCCGATGCTCGCGTGTCCGCGCCGCTCACCTGGGACGAGGTCATTGATTGCGAGCCCGCCGACTTCACGCTGGCGACGATGCCAGCCCGGTTCGCCAGGCTCGGCGACCGGCACGAGGCGATCGATAGGCACGCCGGATCCCTCGAGCCGCTGCTCGAGCTGTCGGCGCGCCACCAGCGGGACGGACTGGGCGATGCGCCGTGGCCGCCGCACTACGCCAAGCAGCGCGGCGAGCCGCCGCGTGTGCAGCCATCGAAGCGCCGGGTGCCGAAGCACCCGTTGATTGAGATCGGTCGCGCTCAGAAGAAGGACGACGCGCTGGCCGGCTTCGAGCGCTGGAAGGAACGGCATCCCGAGGCCGCCGGGCATCTGGAGCCGGCCGACGTGTTGGTCGATGCGATGCGGGGTCGCTGGAGCACCTGGACGCGCATCAGGGTCAACCTCAAGAACGTACCGGAGGAGATCCGACCTCCTCAGGAGCCGCTCGACCCCGACGCGAAAACCTTGTCGAGCTCGTAAGGCTTGGTGACCTCCAACTGATCGTACCGGCAATCGCCCGGCTGCCTGTCGGGCCGCCAGCGGAGAAAGGTGGCGGCGTGCCGGAAGCGATCGCCTTGCAGGTGGTCGTACTTCACCTCGCACACGCGCTCGATGCGCAGTGGTTCCCAGGAGAGGTCCTTGCCTGCGCTCCAGCGACTCTGACCGCCCGGCATGCGGCTCCGCCCCTGCGCTTCCGCCTGCCCCCATTCGCGCCAGGGATGGTCGTTCATTGCATCCTTGCGCAAGGGCGCCAGTTCCTCGACAAGCTGCTGGCGCTTCACCATGGTGAAGGAAGATGTGACGCCTACGTGCTGCAGCACGCCCTTGGCATCGTACAAGCCTAGCAACAGCGAGCCTACTCTGTCGGTGCCGGTCTTGTGGAACCGGAACCCGGCGACGACGCAGTCGGCGGTGCGCGCATGCTTCACCTTGAGCATCGCGCGCCTGCCGGGCTGATATGGCGCATCGGCCGGCTTGACGATCACGCCGTCGAGCCCCGCGCCCTCGAACTGCTCGAGCCACTCGACCGCAGTGGCGCGGTCGCGCGTCATCGGCGTTAGATGGACCGGCGGTCCCACCCTGGCCATCAATCGCTCGAGGCGTGCGCGGCGCTCGTGCTGCGGAGCGTCCATCAGGTTTTCCCCATCGGCCGCCAGCAGATCGAACGCGACGAACGACGCCGGGATCTCCTTCGCCAGCTTCGCAACGCGCGAGGCGGCCGGGTGAAGGCGCAACTGAAGGGCATCGAAGGCGAGTCCTTCCGGTGTGGCAATGACGATCTCGCCATCGACGACGCACCCGTCAGGCAGCCTGTCGAGAAGCGCTTCACGAAGCTCGGGGAAATATCGGTCGAGCGGTCGAAGATCGCGGCTCTGGATGAACACGTCCTTCGCGCCGCGAAAAACGATGGCGCGAAATCCGTCCCACTTCGGCTCGAACAGCACATTGCCTTCCGCTGGCAGCTCCTCGGCCAGTTTGCCTAGCATCGGCGCAATAGGTGGCGGGATCGGGAACGATTCGTCGGTCACGGTTGCTCCTCACTCACCGGCAAGGGTCCGGAGTGCGCGCAGGTCCACCACGCGGTACATGCCGCGCCCCGCCGGCTCGATGAGTTGCAAACGCCGGAGTGCTCGCAACTCGCGAACGACCACCTCCTTTACCGTCCCAAGTTCCTCTGCCAGTTCCACCTGCGTCATGCCGAGCGAGATCGCGCTCCGCGCCGGCCGCGCCGCAAGAGCTCGGTTGGCCAGGTGATTGGACAGCCGCCGGAGCACGCTCTGATGCGCCAGCCGGTCGAGCCTGGCAATCACTTCGCGCGCGCGCGCCGCAAGTCTGTGAAGTAGCAGCTCGGCGAGCTCCGCGCTCGATCGCAGCTCGCGACGTAGCGCATCGGATGGCAGCAGCAACGCACGGCTTGGTTCGACCGCGATGGCGCTTGCCGGGTAGGTACCGCCGCTGAACAGTGCGACCTCGCCGAGCAGCCCACCTGCTCGCTCGCGGTGAACGACTACGGCGCGTCCCTCGCCTTCACGGATGATCCGCACCGCGCCGGAGAGGATCAGGTGCACGCCGGCGACCGGGTCGCCGATGCCGAACAGCCGCTCTCCGGCAGCGAAAGCGACAGGCGTGCCGATCCGCGAAGCGGTCTTCAGCATTATGTCGGGCACAGCACCCCGAAGTGCGGCGAGCTCGGAGGTCGACGAATCGCGAGGCTGGCGCGCCATTGGCGTGGCATGGGAATGTGATAAGGGCGCAGGAACCAAAGTCCCTGCGCACCGAGCGGACCGCGCACAGTTTGCGTGGGTACACGGCACAGTGCAATTCCTCACGAAATCCCAAGGATCATGCGCACATCTATCATGCTCGTCTTCGCCCTACTCCTCGCGCCAACGTTCCTGGCAGCTCAGGAGCATGAACATCGGCCCGGAATGGTGCATCCGTCTTCGACCGCCGACAGCGCGGCCAGGATGGAATCACCCGGCCAGGCGGCGTTCGGCGCCATCGCCGAGATAGTTCGTGTTCTGGACGAAGACCCCGCCACGGACTGGTCGAAGGTGAATCTGGAGGCGCTTCGCCAGCATCTCATCGACATGCACGAAGTCACAATCGGCGCTGTCGTAAGTCAGACGAATGTGCCCGGCGGCGCGCGGTTCACCGTCGAAGGCGAAGGACGTACGCGGGACGCGGTGCGCAGGATGTCGCGCGCACACGCGGGGATGCTTAGTCAAACCGGCGAAGCGCGGGTGACGGTGGAGGAGACGCCGTCGGGGGTGCGCCTGACGATTCTGGCCGCCGACGCCGACGATGCGCGAGCGGTGGCGAGACTTCGCGGCCTCGGCTTCATCGGCATGCTGACGCTGGGGGAGCATCATGGTCCGCATCATCTTGCGATGGCCCGTGGGTCGGGACACTGAGAGGCGAGAGTCTTCTGGCAATCGCACGGTTCCTGTCGCGCGCGGTCACTCCTCGCGATTCCTCATGTGGTCAGCCAGCTGCTGCAGACGCTGCAGCAGATGCGCACGCACGTAGTCAGGCATCTCCTGCTCGGCGAGTGCCCGTCCCATGCACCACAGCCACTCGTCCCGCTCCCTGGCGCCTATCGAGAACGGGAAGTGTCGCATGCGTAGCTGCGGATGCCCGAACCGCTCCACGTAAAGCTGCGGCCCCCCCATCCATCCCGAGAAGAACTGAAACAGCTTCTCTCGCGACGCCTTGAGGCTCTTTGCATGTAACGCCCGGATGGTCGCCGCCTCGGGCGCGGAATCCATCAGGTCGTAGAAGCGGTCGACGAGCTGTCGCACTGCCGCTTCTCCACCGATGAGTTCGTACGGCGTGGCTTGAGGGGGGGCGGGTAAAGAAGAGTTGGTCATGCCTCCAATCTATGCCGGGGCGAAGCCGGAACTGCGCTTGACCAGCGTCAGATCTCTGACTAAAGTCAGAAATGATAGCTGAGCACGTCGCGCAGGTTCGCCAGTTCAACCGCCTCGTCACCCAACGTGCTGGGGCCCTCGACGACCACTTCCTGGGACGGGACCGGCCGCTCGGCCACTCCCGGGTGTTGTTCGAGATAGGTGCCGCCGGTGCGGACCTTCGGGAGATCCGTGCGCGGCTCGGGCTCGATTCCGGCTATCTAAGCCGAATCGTGCAGACGCTCGAGTCGGGTGGGCTAGTCAGCGTCGGCTCGGCGCCGGACGACGATCGCGTCAGGCGCGCGACCCTGACGTCGGACGGGCGGGCCGAGGTGGAGGAGATGGTGCACCGGTCCAACGAGGCCGCGGAAGCGATTTTG
The DNA here is from genome assembly GCA_964584905.1 of uncultured Gemmatimonadaceae bacterium. Taxonomy (GTDB): domain Bacteria; phylum Gemmatimonadota; class Gemmatimonadetes; order Gemmatimonadales; family Gemmatimonadaceae; genus JALZIF01. The sequence goes on from CAZPCC010000305.1 coordinate 14,869, forward strand.
GCGCCGCTCACGGCAGCGCAGCGCGAGCGGCTCGTCGCGGCGATGTCGGAGGTGCAGCGGTTGCTCCGCGTCGCCGGAGCGCGGATCGAGCGCGTGGATCCGGCGAGTGACGAGGCGCGGTGGTGCGCGGCGCAGTACCGCGCGGAACTGGACGCGCGGTTCGAGCAGGGCTTTGACCCTTCGCTGAGCATAGCGGCTGACGATGCCGAGCTGCGGCCGCCGTCGGGCGCGTGTCTCGTCGCCACTGTCGATGGAGAGCCGGTCGCCTGCGGCGCGATCAAGACACTGGCCCCGGGAATGGGATCGTTAAAACGGATGTGGGTCGCCGAATCCGGACGCGGACTCGGCTTTGGCCGCCGGATGCTGGCGGCGCTGGAGGAGCAGGCGCGCGAACTCGGCCTGACGACACTCCGGCTGGAGACGAACCGTTGCCTTAGGGAAGCGCGGTCTCTGTACGCCAGCTCCGGTTACACCGAAGTCGCACCGTTCAATACCGATCCGTACGCCGATCACTGGTTCGAGAAGCAGCTGTCGTAGCACACTGCCCTTCAAGTCGGAGTAACGTACCATGATTCCGCGCACCGCCCTGACGTTGCTCGCCTCCGTTGCAGTCTCCAGCGTATCGGCCGGAGCCCAGGAGTTCGCCGGATGCTGGACCGGCAACATCGGGAGCGGCAACGGCGTTCGGCGCGCCGTTCTCGATGTAGCGAGTGGCGGATCCGCGCCGGCCGGCGCGCTGCACGTCCTGAGCAGGAGCCTCGAGACGGATTCGCTTGCCGAAGTGAGCGCAACCGACTCGACGCTGGCGTTCACCGTTCGCCGCCCCGCGGGGCCGCGGCGGTTCGAGGGGCAACTGTCGTCAGGCAGGCTGCAAGGGCAGGTGACGAGCGATACGCTCTCCCAGCCGTTCGCCTTCGAGCGCGCGGCTCCAGGACCGGATTCGGCTCTCGCGCTTACCGGCTACTGGCGCGGAGGGTTGTATCAGGGCGAGGCGCTGATCTTTCGCATGGGGCTGGAGTTCATGCCGGTCGCTTGCGGGCAGGTGATGCTCACGCTGGACAGCCCGGACCAGGACACCGAGAACCTTCCAGTCACTTCGATGCGTATGGAAGGCGATTCACTCTTTTTCGAGATGAGCTATCTCGGTGCTGCCTTTCGCGGAGAGGTGGCGCCGGGTGCGACGGGGCTGTCGGGCGAGTGGAGCCAGAGCGGCAACCAGCTCCCGATGCGGCTCGAGCGCTCCGACAGCGCGGCGAGTTTCGCCCGCCCTCAGGATCCCAGTCCGCCATTTCCCTACGCGGCTGAGGACGTCACCTACCATAACGCGAGCGACAGCACCCGCTTCGCTGGCACCCTGACCATTCCGCCTGGCGACGGTCCATTTCCGGCCGTCGTGCTCATCACGGGGAGCGGCGCTCAGAACCGCGATGAGGCCCTGATGGGACACCGTCCGTTCCTCGTCATAGCCGACCACCTGACGCGGAACGGCATCGCCGTGCTGCGCTCAGACGACCGCGGCGTTGGCGGCTCGACGGGAAACACCATGACGGCCACCATCGCGGACAACGCGGGCGACGTACAGGCCGCGGTGAATCTGCTGCGCGCCGATCCTAGAATCGACGCCGCCCGCGTGGGACTCGTGGGGCATAGCGAGGGTGGATGGGTGGCGCCGCTCGTCGCCAACCAGGCGGGCGATGTCGCCTTCGTCGTCATGCTCGCGGGTCCGGCCGTGAGTGGGGAAGAGATCCTCTACGCGCAGACGCGTGCGATGGCGAGAGTGGGCGGACTGGCGCCGGCATTCATCGAGGGCTCGGAAGCGGTGTCCCGGAAGATCTACGCGATCATCAAGTTCGAGCCGGATTCGGCGCGCGCCATTCAGGCCATGCTTGCGCTGACCGATACGGTCACACGGTCGCTGCCGCCGGCGCAGCGTGCGGCAATGGACAGCGCGTGGGCCGAGCCCGGGCGCGCCGAGCAGCTCGAGGACGGGTTGGCGATCACCGTCACGCCCTGGTTCCGCCATCTGCTGTCCTACGATCCCGCGGCCGCGCTCTCCGCCTTACGAGTTCCGGTCCTTGCGCTGTTCGGAGAGCTCGATCTCCAGGTGCCCCCGACTCAGAGCGTGCCGGTGCTCGAGCGGCTGTGGGCGGGGCACCCGGATGCGACAATCCACGTCTTTCCGCGGCTCAACCACCTCTTTCAGCACGCCGAGAAGGGGCTGGTGGCGGAATATGCGACGATCGAAGAGACGTTCGCCGAGCCGGCGCTGGAGATGATGACGGCGTGGATTCTGGAACGGGCAGGGAGGCGCTGACCGGCGCCGATCGATCCCCGGCCGCGGCACATCACAGCCGCGGCCGGGTTTTCCGCGGCGCCTTACCGCAGTTCTCCGGCCAGTTCGCCGGCCACTCCCCCGGCGACTTCTCCCGTGCAATGAACTCCGGATCCTCGCTCGCGTGATACGCCAGCAACGCCGCCAGCGTCGCGTTATGCCTCAGGTCGTCGAATACCACCTTGTCGTACGTGTCGCGGTTCGTGTGCCAGGTGTACGTCCCGTAGTTCCACCCTAACGCGCTCATCCCGAACGACGGCGTACCGTAGCACGCGAACACCGCCCCGTCAGTGCCGCCCGGGTTCCCGGTGGGCCGGTCGGCAAAGCTCCACGCCACCACGTTGCCGCTCAGGCTGTCGGTGTAGAACGCCGGCAGCTTGCCGTACCAGGTTTTCAGATGAGGCCCGATCCCCGTCAGCCCCGCCGCGCTGATCGACTGCACCCGCCCCGTACCGTTATCCTGATTAAACAGCGCCTGGAGCCCCTTCATGATCTCGGGGCGATCCTCGGCGAACGCGCGCGAGCCGATCAGCCCGTTCTCCTCCGCCGCCCAGTGTCCGACGAGGATGGTGCGCTTAGGGTTCGGATACGCCTTCTTCAGAATCCGCATCGCCTCCATCGCCATTATCGTCCCGGTTCCGTTATCCGTCGCGCCCGAGGAGCCGTCCCAGGAGTCGAAATGGGCCGAGAGCATCACGTACTCGTCAGGCTTCTCCGAGCCCTTGATCATGCCGATGGTGTTGAAGGCAGGCACCTCACCCAGCAGCTCGGCGTCGAGGTCGAGGCGCACCATGGGACGCTGACCGTTCTCCGCCAGGCGGTAGAGCAGTCCGTAGTCCTCGCAGGTCAGGGTCACCGCGGGGGCCGAGGTGTTGTAGGTCTCGAATACCTCGATCACCCCCCAGCCGCCGCTCCCGCGCTCGCGATCGAAGCCAAAGCCGCCCCCGGTTCGCGCCTGGCTCGCCGCCGGGCCGCCGCCGCGCATGCTCCCGGGACCCCCCGCGCCGCCGAATCCGCCCCGTCCGCCTCCACCACCACCGCCTGACGAGAACGGGTCCGCGAACCGGAGCTTCGTGCGCGAGGTGATCATCCCGGCGACGCCTGCCTGCTCCAGCCTGGTACCGAGCGTGCCGGTGCCTAGCGCGAGCGTGTAGCCGGTGCCGCGGTACATCCTGCTGCTGTCGGGGCGGCCATTCTCGCCGGTCATGACGGACCAGTCGCGCAGCACCTCCGCGACGGCGGTATCCATGCGAGCCTTCGCCGCCGGCGTCGCGAACTGGATCCAGTCTTCCGAGGGACGGCAAGTTGGATAGGCGGGCGAGAGCAGCACAATCTTGCCTCGCGCCTCCGGCAGCCACCTGACGAACTCCGTGCTGTCGGCAAACTTCGGCAACACTATTACCTCGGCATTCACCGGACGCGCTGTGCCCGGGCTCCAGGCGAGCATCTGCCCCTCCAGCGATCGCACGCGTGGCTCCACCAGCTCGATGCGGGAGACGCCGCGGCGCCAACCGCGCCAGGTGCCGTACTCGTGCCGACGCGCTTCGATTCCCCACTCGCGGTACCTGTTGATGACCCACTGGCTCGCGGCGGACATTCCCGGCGTGCCCGTAAGGCGCGGGCCGATTGAGTCGAGCAGCACCTGCGCCAGCGGCTCGACCTGTGAGCTGTCCATACCGAGCCGGAAAATGCGATCGGCGACGGGATCCCGCGTCTGAGCGGAAAGTGCGACGGGAACAACGAAAACCAGGGCGAGGAGTACGCGATTCAAGGACATGACAGAGAAGGCTGGCGAAAGAATTCGGGAGGTGGCGAGTATCGAAGATACGCCCTGTGCGCGTGCTTCGCTGACGGCTGCCACGGGGTTCAAACTGGCGACCGGCGGCGAAGTGAGTACCATTTAGCGCTCAACGTAGCTCTGCATGAACGTCGTATGAGCGATGGAGGAGGTCATGAATCTCGGCACGTTCTCGATCAGCCTGTCGGTCAAGGACCTCGCGACGTCGCGAGCGTTCTACGAGAAGTTCGGTTTCACCGTGTTCGCCGGCGATGCCTCGCAGAACTGGCTGATCCTGAAGAACGGGGATCACGTCATTGGGATCTTCCAGGGGATGTTCGAAAAGAACATCCTGACCTTCAATCCCGGGTGGGACTCCAACGCCAAACTGCTCCCCAGCTTCACCGATGTCCGCGAGTTGCAGCGGCGCCTGAAGGCGCAGGGGGTGGAGTTTGCGCAGGAGGCTGACGAGCGCACCACCGGGCCGGCGAGCTTCATCGTGGAAGATCCGGATGGCAATCCGATTCTCGTCGACCAGCACGTGTGATTCAGTATCGCTCCGCCATTCCCGCCGACGTCGGACGAATATTACTCCGATCGCAGCAACACCGTCGGATCGACGCGTAAGGCACGCCGCGCAGGAATCCAGCTCGCCACGACCGCAACCACCGCCAGCGTGGCCCCAACCACGCCGAACGTTACCGGATCGAGCGGGCTCAGCCCGAACAGCATTCCCGTCAGCAGCCGGGTCACCGCCACCGCCATCGCCGCTCCGGCGATCGCGCCGCCTATCGAGAGAGCGACACCGCCGCGCAGCACCAGCCTGGTCACGTCCGCTCCATTGGCGCCGAGTGCTATGCGGATTCCGAACTCGCGCATGCGCTGCGCGACATGGTAGGACATCACGCCGTACACCCCGGCGGCCGCGAGCACGAGCCCGAGAAGGCCGAAGCTTCCGATGAGGATGGCGGCGAGGCGTTGCGGCAGCAGCGAGAAGCCGATCATCTGCTGGAGCGGCATTGCGAGCTCGAGCGCGATGTCGGAATGCACCGCCCGCAGCTCTTCCCGGATCGATTCAATCAACCGCGCGAGATTGCCGCGTCCGCGCACCTGGAGGCTCATTACTGGCGCGTAATGCTGTGCGGCTGCGAAAAACATGAACGGAGCCTGCGGCTCGCCCAGGTGCACGTACTTGCCGTCCTGTGCGACGCCGATGACTTCGTACTCCTGCCCCCGGTGCAAGTGCATACCCAACGGATCGCGCCCCGGCCAGAGGCGCGCTGCCAGGGCCTCGTTGACGATTACGACTGGTGCCGCGCCGGGCACGTCGCCTGGACCGAAGGGGCGGCCTGCGACCAGTTCAATCCCCAGCGTTCCGAAGTACGCGGTGTCGATGATGTTGTACGCCGACGTGAGCTGCACGCTGTCCCCGCCGACGGTGCGCACGTCGTTGGAGTGCGAGGTGCCCGAGATGAGCACTACGCGCGCGAGCGATGCGGCCGCCACGTCAGGCAGCGATCGCACGCGGCGGAGCAGCTCCGACTGCAGGACGCGTCCCTCCTCTTCGCCGATCCCGTGCGGCTCAAGGTTGATCGTACCGACGACCATGCCCTCGGCGCGAAAGCCCGGATCGACCGAAAGTCCGCGGTGAAGGCCGCGCACGAACAACCCCGCCGTGACCAGCAGCAGCATGGCGAGCGCGACCTGCGCGCCGACGAAGATGCTGCGGCCGCGCATGCGTCCCGTCCCACCGGATGCGGCGCCGTCCTTTAGCGCGCCGGCGAGCTCCAGTCGCACCGCCCGGAGCGCCGGCGCAAGGCCGAAAACGAATCCGGTGAACGCGGAAATTCCGAGCGCGAAGGCGAGTACCCGAGTGTCGGGCGACGCATCGATGACGATCGGGACGCCCGGAACGCTTATGCGGGAGATCAGCGCCGTGGCGATGTACGCGAGCACGATTCCGCCGATACCGCCTGACAGGAAGAGCAGCGTGCTCTCCGTCAGCAGCTGTCGCACCAGCCGCCCGCGTCCGGCGCCCAGTGCGAGCCGCAGCGCGACTTCCCGGCGGCGTGCCACGGCGCGCGCCAGCAGGAGCCCAGCAATGTTCGCCGCACCGATCAGCAGGACGAGAAAGCCGGCGGCCAGCAGCATTCCCACAAAGCCGCCGACCGGACCACGGACTCCCTCTGGTACGCCGGTGAGCGCCGCCAGATAGGCGCGCTCGATGGTCGCGTCCGGTGTCTCCGGGGGCATCCGCGTTGCGATCGTCGATAGGCGTGCGGCCGCGCTCTCGACCCCGGCGCGATCACGGACGCGGCCGAACATGCCGACAAGGGGCCTCCCTTCCGTTGAATCGGGTGCTGTATGCAGGAGATATGGCACCCACACATTCACACTGAAGCCGACGACAGTGCCGTCGAACCCCTTGGGCGCCACGCCGGCGATCGTGTAGGGTCGCCCGTCGATGTGCACCAGCCGTCCGATCGCCGCTGGATCGCCGTGGAAATACCGTTGCCATGAACGGTGGCTCAGCACGACCAGCGATTCGTCATCATCGTCGTAGAACCGGCCGGCGGCGGGCCTGATGCCCAGCACTCGGAAGAAATTGCCCGACGTGAGCGCACCCTCCACCGCCACGGCGCCGGCGTCCGCCCGCAGCGAGACCGGCACGAACACCTGCGCTGCGAGGCCGGTGAACAGGTCGCCGGTAGCCTCCCGATAGGCCTCGTACCGGGCGTACGGGATGCGCCGGCCCTCCATGCCGATCGAGGCGCTGCCGCGCCGCACTTCCTGCACCACGTGCAGCTCGTTAGGCGATGGTACCGGGAGTGGGCGGAATAGCAGCGCATTGGCCAGGCTGAACAGCGCGGTGGTCGCACCCACGCCAAGCGACACGATGAGTACGGCCGTGAACGTGAAGCCGCGGTTGTGGCGGAGCGCGCGCGCCGCGAACCGCGCATCTTGCGCCAGCTCCGACAGCAGTCGCGGACGCTGCGTGTCGCGCATTGCCTCGCGGTGCCGCTCCACGCCGCCGAACTGGAGAAGCGCGTGCCGACGCGCTTCGGCCGCCGTCATGCCGCGCGCGATGTTCTTCTCCGTCTGCATATCGACGTGGAACCGGAATTCCTCGTCCGTACGAAGTTCCGCGTCGCCCCGGCCCAGCAGGGAACGCAGTCGTGCGGCGGCGCCGTTCAACAAACTCATGTGCGATCTCCTAACGGTGGCATGAACCGGTCAAGGGTTCGACAGCACGGTTTCCACCGCGGCGGCAAAGCGGCGCCAGCTCTCGGTTTCCGCGCCCAACGCGCGACGGCCCGCCGGCGTAAGGCGGTAGTAACGCGCCCGCCGGTTGTTCTCCGACACGCCCCATTCGCTCTGGATCACCCCTTTGTGCTCCAGGCGCTGCAGGGCAGGGTAGAGCGAGCCCTGATTGACATCGAGCACGCCCCTGGAGATCTGCTGAATGCGCTCGCCGATCCCCCAGCCGTGTTGGGGTCCGGCCATCAAGGTCTTGAGGACCAGCAGATCAATGGTGCCCCGTAGGGCGTCGGCCTGGGTGCTAGGTGGCATTTAGGCCAGGGGTGGGGGTTCCTTCTCGATTCCAAGAGAAAGTACATGCCTTCTTCTAGGAGTCAAGAGGAAGTGCCGTGCGTGAGGCCATGCAACCTCGGCGCGCCGGAACACTCATTGCCGACGTTGCCGCCGGTGTGGACGCTCGCGAGCCGCACGAGTTTCCGTTCAATGAGCAGGCCCCTTGTCGGACCGTGGCGCGCCATTCGCGCGTTAACGCGACTCCAAACGGTCAGCGCGGCGTCCCGACGCCCGGCGCGTATAGCGACTGGATGCGTTGCGCGCGGAACACATAGCCGGGATTGCCCTGGATGCGCCATTGAACGGCACCGAGCGAATCGTACTCCTCCACGCGCCCGCTGGTGCCATACGAGACCAGAATTCGGCCGCGGGTCAGCGGCTGCACGCTGCCGCCTATCAAGGTGCGCGCCTGCGGGACCGCCCCGGCCGACCACGAAAGGCTGGCGATTCCTCCCGTGTCATCGATCTGCCATTGCTCGACGCGCGACTCGAGCGAGTCGCCGACGTTGTCGAGGATCACCACGCGGTCAGGGACGACGGCGCGGACGCTGTGCTGGCCAGCGAAGGATGGCGTGCCTGCCGGCATCGCGAACTGGTTACGCAAGCCTCCCAGACGCCAGACTACCGCACCGGTAGAGGCGTCGATCTTCGTGATCTCGTTCAGGTTTCGAAACGAGACTAGGAGGTTTCCCTCGGCGTCGATCTCGATCGCGTTGCCGTGCGTCCAGTTGACGAAGGGCCCGGCGCGTTGGGAAGGATGGAGGTCGACCAGCGCGAAATGGTCGAAGGCGGACCAGGCAAACAGCAACGCACCCGAGGGGTCGAGATGCTGAACCACTGTCCCGGTCACGCGTGCATCGGGCATGCCGCCGATCGGCGACAGGTCCATGGTGCGCGTCTCGTCGCAGAGGATCCAGAAGTCGCCGGAGGGCTGGGCGATGAGGTCATGGGGGCGTGGTTGGAGGCCATCAGCGCACGACAGCGTCCTCGAGATGTTGCCGAGGGGATCGAGCTCGATCCAAGGCTCGATGTCGCCGGCGTGCGGCGTGGGCGGCCGGGCAAACCAGCCGCCGTTAGGTTGTGCGGTGAATGCGAGGCCGGACCCGTTCGGGAACCGGCGGTACCATACCACGCGGCCCGTGTTGTCGATCACCAGCCCGTACTGGCCGGCCGCAAAAGCCACGAAGCCCGGGTGCGGGTTGGGACCCGACGCCGAGTACGAAGGAAGGTCCGCGGGGAGCGGTCCCGTCGTCAGCAGCAGGGTATCGCTCTCGGCGCGCCCGCCTATCGCGTAGGCCACGGCAACGAAGGCGTATTCGGTTGCCGGGAGAAGGCCGAGGACCGCGACAGTGGCAATGCCCTGCGTCGGAACGACGGCGGCCGATACCCCGCCTGACGACGAGCTGCCGCGCACCCGGTATTCCGCCCTCACGCTCTCGGCGTGGTTCACGCGGACGCCGACCACGGCACTCAGCACGTTGTGGATGTTCGCCGTCACGGCTGCACTGTCCACGGCCGGCCCAAGCGGGGCGGTAGGTGGGGGCAGATCGCTCGAGCACGAGGACAGCAGCACCGTGCCCAGGAGTGCACCGCTGCACAGTTCGCGCGCCCACGTTCGTGCTAGGGTCGCCATGCGGGGCTCCGTCCCCCCACGATGATCGCGAACCCTGTGCCGTTAGGATGGAAGGCGGCGATCTGCGTTTCGTTGCAGTTGTAGTAATAGAAATCGCAAATCGTGTTCGTGAAGGCGATCCTGGCGTTGGACGGCGACCAGGACGCCTGGAGCGCCTCGATCTCCGACGGATTCTGGGCGACACCGGAACCGTCCGCGTTGATCAGGAAGAGATTGTACGCGCAGTGGTTGTAGTAGCACCAAACCAACCCGGAGAAAGCGATCGACAGCCCGTCGGGCGACCACACCGGATCGACCTCATCCCGCGTACTCGTCGTGAGCCTTCCAAGGCCGGACCCGTCCGCGTTCATCACGTAGATCTCGCCGTTTCCGTCGCGCGTGCTGCGGAAGACGATCCGCGCGCCATCTGGAGACCAGGCTGGCTGTGTTTCGGCCGCCGCGTGCTGCGTGAGGCGCACGGGGTTAGTACCGTCCGCCTGCATCAGGTAGATCTCGGAATTGCCGTCCCGCTCGCTGACGAACGCTATCCTGGTGCCGTCCGGAGACCAGGCCGGCTGATAATCGTTCTGCGCGGCTGTCGTCAGCCGTGTCGGGCTGGAGCCATCGGCGTTCATTACGAAAACCTCGCGATTGCCGGTACGCTCGCTGGTGAACACGATGCGCGTTCCGTCCGGGGACCAGGCGGGGTCCTCATCGGCCGCCGTGTGCGTCGTCAGGCGGGTCCTGCCGGCGCCGTTCGCCTTGATGGCATATATCTCGGCGTTTCCATCGTCATTGCTGACGTAGGCCAGCATCGTCGCTGGAGCGCACGAGATGTCGAGTCCCACCACGACGGTGACATCACTCGCCACGGTCACGTTCCGCGGATTGTCACCGACCAGATCGCAGTTGGTACTGATACCGTCCACCGACGCCTGATAAGTCCCGGGGACGACGCTCACTGTGACGGCGCCGCCGTCATTGAGAGGTGTCTCGTAGAAGTACGGTCCGGTGAGGTGGATTTGGTATCCATCTGTGTCCAAGTCGACTCCGGTCGTCACCGAGGAGAGCTGCACGCGTCCAAATGTCGCGCAATCGATCTGGAAGACGACCTCCGTCGTGCCACCGCCCTTCACGTCTACGGACCTCGAATCGCCGCCCAGAATCACGCAGTTCGGCGCGACGCCGGCGAGCTGCACATATCGAACTCCCGATAGGCCTTGGAAAGTCGTAGTCCCATTGGTGGCGATCGGCACGTCAATCCAATAGTAGTAGCAGTAGAAGTACGGACAGGAATCCTGAACCATGACGACGTAGCCGTCCGGATCCAGATCGCTTCCCGTCGTAATGGTCGTGAAACGGATGGTGCCGTTCGTCCGAGAGCAGACGACGACGAAAGTGATGTCCGTGACGACGCCGAATGCGACGCTTACTGTTCTCGGATTATTGCCGGCGACGCAGTTAGGCGCCATCTCGCCGAGATCGAGCGTGTAAGCCCCCGCCCTCAGTTCCAATTCGACATCGTCACTGGCGTCGACTTGCACGCTCGCAGTGTCGATGGAGAGCACGTATCCATCGGTGTCCAGTTCGTCGCCAGACGTCAGCACGCGCACCCTGAGCGTCCCGATCAGTGGAACGCATTGCAGGTCGAAACCCACACTGACCGTGTCGTCGGCACTAACCGTGACGGAGCGCTGACTAGGGCCGTCGACCGTGCAGTTCGGTGCCGCCCCCGAGAGTTGAACCATACGGCGGCCGGTGGGCACTTGTTGAATCAGGATCGTGCCGTTAGAAGGGACAGACTGGGCCGTGCGGCCCTCTACCTTGACCAGGTAGCCGCTCAGGTCGGAATCGCTGCCGGTGGTCGAAGCGACGATCCGGATGGCTCCGAACTGCGGGCGGGTTGCCTCGCCACAGGCGGCGCCAAAAGTGGCGGCGGTAGCAAGCAACACCACGCGAAGCAGGTGGCGGCGCGTGTGCACGGTGACCTCACTCGGGACAATAGACTGACCGAACCTGAATCCACGCAGCGGTCACGGCGTGATTGATCCCCACGCTTCCGCGGCCGTAGCTACGTCTCCTTCGCCGCACTCCTCCGCGATGGTGCCGGTACCCGTCCACCCTTGGGCCCAGGCACCCCAGTACGTGTATATGCCAGCGCTGGGACCCCAGCCGACATTCCATCCGCTGAGATTTGTTAGGTCGGGGACGGTTGCGTCGACCTCCGTGGCTGTGCCGAGATATCCGGGCGAGACCGTCAAGCCAACTGTGGTTGATCCCTGCCAGTATGAGAATCCCACCCCGCGGTTAAACTCCGGCTGAAGTGAGTACCGAAAGCGCAGCCGTACGCGCGGTGCTGTCGCAGCCACGCTGACTGTCACCGGTCCGAGGTGGGGGGGCAGCGTGACCGTCCTGTCGACGGCGTCCTTGAAACAGAGTGTGATTGTGCGGGGAACCGAGTAGTCCCATGAGGGCGCATCGGTTGCCCCAATAGTGATCGTGTGCAGGTCGCCGGGCTGCGCGTTCGGTATTCCAGGATATTGCCGGTTAAACCCATGGACAAACGATTGTCCACCATATGTCAGCCATGCGAATCCGCCTTTCGCCGTGCGATATTGAACGTCAACGCGCGTCTGCTCGCCCGCGAGATTGTTGATGGTCAGGTTGCGCACGACCGGCGCGAACGCTTCCGCCGACGCGAAGTCGAGCACGGGCATGGTGCTGTTCGGCACCGGGTTCTGGTCGCGGCGGATAATGCCGGCGTCCACTAGATACGGGGGACCGAGCCCAAAGGGCGTTGCAATTGCGTTGTAGCGCAGGGCAACGAGATCAAAGGGTGCGGCCTGTAGGCTCCACAAGGAGAAGTCCGTCTCGTTCGTGGGTGAATGCGAGCCAAACAGCCCGCTCGCATTCACCCAGGAAACCTGCGAGGAACCGACGTTCTCGACCCGTCCGTGCACGATCTTGTCGGTGATTGCCGGCTGCTGCGACAAGGGACACTTGTCCTGCTGGATCGTGTTCAGCTCTTGCTGCGTCCCGTAATGCACGGTGGTACTGAAATGTGTGTCCGAGTACTGGGTAACGTACGCCAAGGCGCCACGGCCGGAATCGACGGCGAACGCGTAGCTGTAGTCTTCTGAACTCGCTACCTCGTGCCAGGGACCGCCGCCATTCTGAACGGCGAAGAAAATCGGGGCATTGGAGTAACCAAGGGTGTTCGACACCCCGCAGAATTGCGACGTTGTGTTTGCGCCCGTGCTCTGCGGCCCGGTAGTGAACTGTACCGACACCGGTGCTTCGAGCGCATCGCCGCTACGGTCGAGGAGGGCTTGAGTTACCACAAGGTGGTACTGGGTCTCGGGATCGAGCGGCGCCGCGGGGATGACCTCCGCAGTCAGACCACTCTCTCCAACTAGTTGGACCGCCACTTCTACCAGGGTGGTATCAACAAGGAGTTGTACCGCGCCGCTCACGGACGTGCCGTCGACCGGCTCGCTGAAGATGACGTAAATTCGACTGTTGAGCGGAACGTCCGTCTTGCCCTTGGGTGGCACCGTGCGCACGACCTTTGGCGGCGTTCGTGGAGGCACCGGTGCGCCTTCGGTTGCTAGCAGGCCAGCACTGCCGAACACCTCGAGCACGATTTCGTCACCCACGCTTGCCGCCAACGACACCGGGTCGAATCCACCGTCGGTCACCGGCACTCGCAGGACATTGCCCGATGTCGCGTTCCGTATAGTTGCGGTGGAACCGCCGGGCACCGAACCGGGCGGCAGCGAGATGTAAATCATGCCCGTCACAGACAGCGTTGAAAATGCACGAGCGAGATTGTCGCTCGTTATCGAAGCCGGATTAACGGGCTCCGAGAGTATCGCGAGCGCATCGACCTCGGTGACCTGGTGGGGCTCGGTGGGGCGGTCCGAACATCCGGCCAGGCTGGCAATTGCGGCAGCCACGAGTCCGCCCTTCCCGCCTATCTGCAAGATTACAAGCGCTGATCGGGACATGGATCTCCTCAACCGCTAAGAACGGACCGCCTGTCCGCCCGTTCGAACCCACCAACACCAACCTTTCCCAATAAAACGGATCGGAGGTGGCCGGATTGCGCACGGGCTTCAATCGAGATCGTCATACCGGTAACCTCAGTGAGGTCAATCGACCCGGCGACCTTCGCCGATTCCCGCTATAACAAACCCTGCCCAATAGAACGGATCGGACGTAGCCGGATTGCGCAGTGCTTCGCGTTGCGCTTCCGACAATGCGGCAACCTCCGAGCGATCCGACAACAGGCCGCGATGCATCCGCGCCATTAGACGGGCGGTCGAGCGGTCCTCCACCGCCCACAGCGTCGCTATCACGTTCTGCGCGCCGGCACCCAGGAACGCGCGCACCAACCCCACCCAGTCGTCCCCCGCTGGCACGTCGGACACCGTCCCCGATGCTAGAGCAGTGTGACAGGCGCTCAGAACCAGGAGCCTCGCCCTCAGCGCGAGGCCGAATACCTCGTGCACTTCCAGACGCCCGTCCGTGTTCGCTCCGGGACTCAGCTCCACGAACGAAAAGAGCGGGTTGTGTTTGTTGAGCACACCGTACGTCGCCAGGTGCACGATGTCGTACCTTGAGGCCGATGCCCGGAAGGCCTGCTCGGAAGCAGCGCCGTCGGTCAGCACCGTCGCCTGTCGGCCGTACATCGCCCCGATCGCCTCGACCTCCTCGCGGGAGCCCGGTAGCGCTCGCGCGCGAGGTGCGAGTGCGAGTACACGCTCGTTACGCGGTTGGGTGCGCGCGTTCAACTGAGCGCGTTCACCCAGCCGCATCCATACGGACGCTGAGGGCGCATAACTAATGTCGTAGCGTTCGATGAGGAACTCGTCCTGTTCGCCGCCGCTGATGAGCGCGGCGAAGGGGAGGTAGTTCAGCTCCGCATGCGGCACGAGGATAAGCTGTCGCACACCGGCAAGCATTCCCGTTGCCTCGATTGGAGCGACAAGGTGCTGGTGGAGTCGCCGCAGAGGCGCCCGCCAGGCTGGGCGCGATCCAAGTGGCCCTTTTGCAGGCGGCGGCCGGACCAGAGTCCCACGCGCAAAGTCGATAAGAGGCTCGAGCGCCTCCCTTCCGACGCCGAGATCCACAATGCGCAGCGCATCCGATGTGACGACGAAGACCACGGTCGTCGAGTCGGATGAGAGATATTCCAGCAGCGCCTGTCCAGGCGCGAGCCGGCCGGCAACGTCGCGCCACGAGGACACCTCACCGCTCACGATCGGAGCGTACGCCGCTTCCCCATCGCGCAATTCGAGCAGGAGCTGTGCGTACTGTTCCTGCGCGCGAGCAAGCGCTTCGCGCGTCGCGCCGGATGCGCTGTCCGCGATGTCCGGACCACGCAACACGCTCGGCTCGCCCCCCAGACTCTCGAGGCCATCCGTGAGCTCACTGATCCGCCGTCGCAGATCCTGCTCCCGCCTGACTAACAAGGTGTCGCCCGCCGCCGGACTCGCCACTCGGCCCCGCGCGAGCAACTCGAGCATCTGGCGCGACCGCATCCGTTCGCTTGCCGCGAATGCCGCGGGCGCGTCGGACCGCGAGTGTTCCACCAACGCGAGCTGCGCGTACACATCCCACTTGTCGGCGAGGTACGTTGCCCGCCGTTCCGCGAGCGTGAGCGTGCCGGCCACGCGCTCGATGTCGGCGATCGCCAAACGCAACTCGGCGCCCGCCTCTACCAGCGCGCCGCGTGCACGCAGCGCTTCTCCGAGGCCCGCGTGCAGTTGCCATGATACCGTAGCTGCCGGGCGCGACCCCAACTGCGCGAGCCCGCGCCTGTAATGCGCTTCGGCCGCGAGCGGCGCGCCGGCCTCCATCTCCAGATCACCGAGCGCGCTCAGCGCCGCGGCTACGCCAACCACGTCGCGCAGCACGCGTAGGCTGTCGAGCACTTGCTCCAGCGTCCGCCGCGCACCTGCGAGATCGCCCTGCCGCTGCTGAACGTGACCGATCACGAGACGCGTGAGGGCCGCGGGGCGTCGGTCACCCACAGACAGCTGCGTCGTCACTGCCCGCTGGAGAAGCTCGAGTGCACGCGGATACTGCCGTCGCTCGACGAGCAGGTGAGCTCTCCCCTGCTGCGACTCGGCCTGTCCCGCCGGGTTGTTCGCCCGGCGGTACAGCGCCTCCGCTCGAGCGTAGTATCGCTCGGCTTCGGAGTAGATGTTGAGCTGTGCGGAGAGATCAGCGCGTGCAATCGCCACGCCGGCCGCGAGGTCGGGGTCGGCGGGCACACTTCCGAGCAGCCGCTCTGCTTGGCCGAGCTCCGCGATGGCACTCCGGAGGTCACCAGCAGCCGCGCTAACGGACGCGAGGTCACGCCTGACGAGCACGACGTCTGTGGACGCGCCCGTGCGCGCAAAGATCGCCAGCGCCTCGATCAGACGCGTGCGCGCAGTTCTGTAATCTCCACGGCGGAGCGCCAGCAGGCCAAGATTGTGCAGCACGAGAGCGGCGTCAGCCTCGCTTCCCAACGACCGGTAGCTCGCGAGCGCCTCGTCGTATCTGCGAACTGCCTCGGCGTAGTCAGCTTCGAGGCTCGCGGCGTTACCGAGGTTGATTAACGCCGCGGCCGCCGGTTCGATAAGCTCATGCTTTCTTGCCAGCGACAGGGCTTGCTCGTAATGTGCGCGAGCATCCTCGATCTCGCCCAGATCCGCCGAGAGAAGGCCGAGGTTGTTGTGGTCGGCGGCTGCGCCGCGCATATCGCCGATCTTGGAGCGGAGGGCGAGAGTACGGACATACAGTTCTCTCGCGCGCCGGAGCTCACCGCGATCCTTGGCCACGCTTCCCAACACACCGAGGGCGTTCAGTGACGACCGTCGGTCGCCAATCGCATCTGCAAGCAGGTGCGCGCGATCAAGATAGCTCTGGGCGCTGTCGAGCTCGCCAGCGCGGTAAAAACCGGCGCCGATGTTGCCAATGGCGCCGGCCATGCCCTCAGTATCCGCAATCGCGGCCGAGCGGTGCAGCGCTTCGCGCCACAGAGCCAGCGCTGCGTCGACTCCATCGCTGCCAAGCGCGGTATTTCCAGCCCGCCTAACGCTATCGGCGGCGACCTTGGCGGCGCGCTGTGTTGGTGACATCTGCCCGAAGCGCGCGACCTGGGAAAGCGGAAACGAGTCCTGCCACACCGCCGCGTATGCAGCGCCGACGCGTTGCGCTCGGGCAAGCACGTCACTCGCGTCGCCTGCACGCCCTTGTCCGGTCTGCACCAGCATGAGGCGAATGGCCTCGCGAGCGTCGTCGGGATGCGCCCGCACCGCCCTGAGCAGCGACTCACGGTCGTCGCGACCAGCGAGTTGTTGGAGCTGATGGACCTGCGGAAACTGCGCTTGAGCGCTGATGGCAAGCGTGGTTCCCATGAGCGCGACAGCGAATCTCACGGCCGGCTGCCAGAGCGAAGCATGAACTCGACGAGTTCTGACGAGGCCACTCGATCGAAGCCGGTGCGTGCCTCGACTCTCCAGTAGTAGGATGTCCCAGCGCGAAGCCGTAAGGCACCCGGCGGCGACGAGACGGTGTCTGTGGTTTCCCGTTCCCAGATGACCGAACCTTCTCGATCGAATAGGCGCACGCGGTAATTGTCGGCGTAAGGCACAGAGGACCAGATGAGCGCCGACGCAGAATCAACCGTGCCGATAGGTGCGACGGCACGCGGCGCAACGGTCGCCGTTACCGGCGCTTCACGGTGTTGCGGTTCACGCAGCTCGTTGCCGTCGCGCGACCATAACAACAGCAGTACGACGGCTGCTGCTGCCGTCGCCGTAATCCACACTTGCCGGTTTGCACGCTGCCTTTGCCGCACTGGCCCGACGATGGTCAAGACATCCGCGACTTCCGCACGGCATTCGGCGCACGTGGCCATGTGCATTTGCAGTCTTGCTCGCACGTCTGCCGGAAGTCCCTCATCAGCATACGCCGCTACCTCGTCCGGCCGCAGATGCCGCTCGAATTCTCCGGCGGTCACCTCTCGCTCCTCAGCACAGATTGCGTCCAATGATCACATCCGTTGAGTGAATCCACCTCATAGTCATTCAACGGACAGATCCTAAGCCTTTGCTGTCGCACCAAGTCGAGCCTGGCCCCGCGCAGAAAACCGCTCATGCCTCGGGCCCCTCAACGCCGCGGCGAGCAAGGGAGCGCCGCAACGTTGCGACCACTATCCTGAGACGGCGGTAGACGTGGAATACGGTCGGCAGACCGAGCATTTTCGCGATCTCACGCACCGGCCGGTCGTCCGCGAAGCGGAGAGCGAGCAATAGCTGGTCAGGGGGATCAAGTTCGGCCATCGCGAGGTGCAAGATCGTCGCCAGCTCCTCGCTGCGAATCATCGCGTCCGGACTGTCTGCCGCGGAGGTCGTCAGGCTATCAGGATCCACTTCCACGCCGAGCAGGTCGGTGAGCTTTCGCCGTGCAGCGTGCTCGGCTCTTTGCGCGTCGTTCCCACTGCGTGGCCGGCCGTAGCGACGGCGAAAGTGATCCAGCAGCAGCCGCCGCGTGACTACGACGAGCCACGTCGTAAAGCGGGTCTTGCCATCTGGTACATACGCGCGCAGACGGTGGCAATCGTCCTCTCGCAGTGCCTCTAGCACGTACGCATAGCCGTCCATTGCCGCATCGCGGTCGCGCGCGAGTGTGCCGCAGGTACGCAGGAGGATATCGTTATAAGCTGCGACCAAGTCCGCCCAAGCGTTTTCGTATTCCGCACCGGCTTCCGCGCTGAGGAGGCGGGTCAGCGCTGGTGGCGAGCCGGGGTTGAAGGCACTTTCGTCCGTAGGAACCCCCGCGGCTGGAGTGCGAGCTAGCTCACGAGAGAATCTCTGAAAAAAATGACTGGGCTGGCCTCCAACTTGACGTGGTGCCGTTTTAGCGTCGGTGGGAGTTCACCAGTACTACATGCAGTCAATGAAGCGTCTCACAACAAACTTTGGCGTTCAATCATTCATTTCGAAATGGTTGTGCACAAGGGCCCAACCCGAACAGCATTCCCGTCAGCAGCCGCGTCACGGCCACCGCCGGGGCCGCCCCGGCGATCGCGCCGCCTATCGAGAGGGCGACACCGCCGCCCAGCACCAGCCTGGCCACGTCCGCGCCTTTGGCGCCGACTGCGGATGCTGAATTCGCGCATGCGCTGCGCCACCGGGTACCACTGACGCTGTACACTCGGGCCGCCGCGCACGGCGTCGCTCCGTTACGCAGGTCGTGCAACCTTCCATGGCGCCGGAATCACTCAGGTGCACCGATACCCAGAGGTTCCACCATGCGTTCATTCGTCCTTTGCCTGGCCGCGGCCGCGGCGACAGGCACGCCGTCCTACGCACAGAGCTACGGCACGGGCCAGTCCGGCTCGCGCGCGCTGCTGCCAGAGCTGGAAGAGATCGCCTTGGCGCGAAGTGCGGCGCCGGCCGGACTATCCGATTCCGCGACTGTCTACGTCCTTGGCGACTCGGTGTACACCGTTGCCGTTCGTGGAACCAATGGTGCGGCGTGCTATGTGTCGCGCGACTGGCTTCAATCGATAGAACCACACTGCTTCGACGCAGAGGGCGCCGCGACTGTGCTCCCGATGGCGATGCACCGGGTGGAGCTGCTGCACCAGGGCCGCACGGCCGACGAGGCGGACCGCGAGATAGCGGACGGGCTCCTCAGCGGCAGATTTCGCATCCCGGCGCGTCCGGTCGTATCGTACATGTTGTCAGGCGCGCAACAGCTCGTGAGCAGCGAAGGGAGAAAGGTTGGCGCCTGGAAGCCGCATGTAATGATCTACTACCCCTATTGGACTGTCGCGGGAGCCGTGGGACCCGAGGTGATGATGGTGGACGCCGGCAAGCCTACGGCAAACCTGGTCGTGGTAGTCCCAACGTTCGTCCAGCCGAAAATGGGCGTCACGCCCAGGTAATGAGCGAGACCGACGACCGCGCACTCGTCGATGACTTGTTGCACCGTGGCGACGAGCGAGCGTTCGCGGTCCTCTACGCACGCCACACACCTGTGCTCTTCGGCCTCGCGCTCCGGCTCTCCGGCGGGCGGGACGGAGAGGCGCAGGACGTGGTGCATGACGCATGGGTTCGCGCGGTTGAGCGCCTGGCGACGTTCGAGTGGCGGTCCGAATTAGCCACCTGGCTGTGCGGCTTCGTCGTCCTCCGCTGGCGCGAGCTGGCGCGGGAACAGGGCAGGCGGGACGAGGTTCCTATCGATGACGCGGGATTGAGCGCGGAAGACCGGAGGCTGGAGGGCACGTTCGACCGCCTGGTGCTGGAGCAGGCAGTAGCCGGCCTCGCTGCCGGGTATCGCGAAGTACTTCTCCTGCACGACGTGTACGGTTACACGCACGCCGAGATAGGCACGATGCTCGGAGTCGAAGCGGGAACATCGAAGAGTCAACTCGCGCGCGCGCGCCGAGCCTTACGAATCGCACTCGACGAGAGTGAAGGAGCCTAGAAGCATGGAGGACCATCCCGGGAAGCACGATCCGCTGCGAGCACTGGACCGCGGCATCGATCCGCCTGTCGCGCTGGAGCGCCGTGTGCGTCGTACGCTCACCGCTCGCGGCCTG
The DNA here is from genome assembly GCA_964584905.1 of uncultured Gemmatimonadaceae bacterium. Taxonomy (GTDB): domain Bacteria; phylum Gemmatimonadota; class Gemmatimonadetes; order Gemmatimonadales; family Gemmatimonadaceae; genus JALZIF01. The sequence goes on from CAZPCC010000305.1 coordinate 34,784, forward strand.
CTGCGGCGCCCTTCTTCGGCCTTGCGCCGCGCTGCGGCCGCTGCCGCCGCCATCGCACTGTTCGCCGCGGGATATCTGACCGGCGAGGCGGGCCGGTACGGTCCGGTCGAGCCTGACGGGGTTGGACGTTATGTGCTCTTTCTATATGAGGACACGGCGTTCGACACATCCCGGCCCGAGATGGAGCTGGTGACGGAGTACTCGGCGTGGGCGGCCGCGCTGCGCGAGCGGGGACGGCTCGAGATCGGCGAGAAGCTTGCCGCCGCGGAGATCCTGCTCGAGGGTCAGGCGGGTTCGGTAGTCGTCGGCGAGCGCGGAGCGGACGCGGAGGCCGGCGCGCTCACGGGATTATTCGTCATCCGGGCGGCGAGCGCGTCCGAGGCGCTGAGCATCGCGCGGACCTGTCCACACCTCAAGTACGGAGGCAGGATAGCGGTGCGGGCGATCGTCGGCACGTAGGCCGGCAGCTCCATGCGTTGCGCGACCTGGTACGAACTGACGCCGTACACCCCGGCCGCGGCGAGCATCGTCAGGCGCGGCGTTGCAACATCATCGGGGCTTGACAGCTTCGAATAACGCGAACCGGCCTTCGTCCACTGTTATCGCAACCCCGGTGAACCCCCGCATCTCGGCCATCGTCTCGAGGAACTCGGGATGATAGAAACGGAATATCCGCCGCCCACCCGCTTGCACCGCTTCATCCCTGAACCAGCGCAAGCCCCCGGGGGACATGAAGTTGTCGAAGTTGAACCAGAGCGCGGCACCGGGCTTCAGCACCCGGTAGAACTCCTGCAACAAGAAGTCGGTCTCGTCAGGGTCGATATGCTCGAAGACCCCGTTTGCGAAGGCGAAATCGACTGATCGATCGGCCACCTGGGGGAACAGAGGCCGGTTGAATTAATGGATTCGAAACCGCCCCTTACCGCGCAAATACTCGTTTAGCCAATCACAAACGAGCGTCGAATAGTCGACGAGGATCATCTCGCGGCATCGGGGCAGCACGTGCCTGCTGTAGCGTCCGCTTCCGGGACCCAGCTCCAGCACTACCGATTGAGCATCAATCCTGGGGAACAGATGCCAGCGCGCGTTTTCCAGTGCGCTGCCGCGCCACTCCCGGTCGCCCACATCGTTAGGATCGAGTCCCGAGGCCTTCGCTTCAGCGATCCAACCCGCGAATTCCTCATCCCACGGCTTCTCCGCTCGATCCGGCACGAGCTGAACTCCGAAGCGGTGTAACAGCGAATTCGTCCCGTTCAGGGCGCGTCGCCTCAGCCGCCGGACCAGTTTCTTCATCGGCCGATCAGCCCTCAATCTTGTAGATCTCCCGCTTGCCGTGATCGACGAGATCGTGATACCCCTTCATGATCTCCTCGTACTTCTTCATGTCCTCCTCTGATCCCTCCGGATTGGACATCATTTGCTCGAACGCCTGGAGGTCCGGCACCTCCATCTCTGCCACGATCGTCCAGTAACGCTCCCCCGCGAAGTCGGTCATGATACGCATTGGCGGCATGTTCATCCCTTCGCCAAGCTTTGACATTGCGAGAAACTTCTCGACCATTGGGCGCACCTTGCCCGGTTTGCAATACATGACTTCCCGAATCAGGTACATGGGTTTCTCCGCTCGAGGGCCGAGGTTAGTCGTCTGGTCGCTCAATTGTGCCAGTACGGCAACTGACGTCAAGGTCGGGAGGCCAGGCACGAGCTCGCTCTTTTCCCTACAGTATGCTCGAGCTGAGCCGTTCTCAGCAGTTGCCGTCCGCACTACGTCGTGCGTTGCTATGGCGCGCCGTGCCGGGTAGCGCAACATTGTGGCGTGGGCACGAGCCCGAAGTGAAGGGGGCAAGGTTTCCCCATCGGATTATTCGTTCATGAAGAAGGTGGACAAGAGTTCGCCGAGTCTTTCTTGAAGGGAGTCCGTGACCGACCCGATTGCGCAAGCCACCGCCTTACGAAACTGGTCCCGCCTTACGGGCCTCGCCGACCTCCGCGGCGATGGCCCGTTTGCGCTCTCCCTCGATGGCCGAGACCTCGTCGTAATTCGTACACCGGCCGGCTTCAAGGCCTACGAAGGACGTTGCCCGCACCAGGGTGCCTTGCTAGGCGAGGGTGAG
>CAZPCC010000306.1:0-2735 GCA_964584905.1 uncultured Gemmatimonadaceae bacterium
GCGCCGCCGCCGGTCGCGGCGAACGTGCCGCCGTCCGGCGCGTGGAGCCTCCAGCCCTCGTAGCCGGACGACGCGTTGAAGATCTCGAGCACCGCGCCGCCGATGCGCACGGACAGGTCGCCGCACGGGCCGAGCTCGGCCGATGCGACGTCCTTCCCGACGACGAGTTCCTCGATGCACTCGGTCGCGTCGAGCGGCTCGGCGAGACCGAACGTCTGCCCGTCGTCCGCGCATCCGAGCTCGATCGCGCCGTCGACGCTCACGCGCCACGGAGCCGCGACGCGCAGGTGGTGGGGGCCCCCGAACACGAAGACCCACTCGTGGCAGTCGCGGTCGAACGTCGCGGACTCCAGCGTCCGTCGGATGAGCTGAGGAAGCTCTCGCTTCATCCGTTCCCGCGCGTCCGTTCGTAGAGGAACGCGGGCGCCAGGTCCGCGCCGGTGGGCCAGGTGAGCGTGTTCAGCTCGCGGTCGAGCCGGAAGCGGCGGAAGAGCGCGGGATCGCGCAGCGGTTCGAAGACCTCGCCCCACAGCTCGCCCGCGAGATCCACCTCGCCCTCGATCCCGTCGGCGAACCGAAGGCGCACGACGTGCGCCGCGACGTATTCCGCGGAGACGAGCGCGGTGATCACGGCCGCGCTCGCTCTAGTGCGGATTGTCGTCGAGCCGCCGTAGGATATCTACACGCGTGGCGTCGTCCAGATAGCTGAGGTTGACCAGGTGCCAGGTTGTTGCTTGCGCGCCTGTGCCGAATCGACGCATTATGCGCTTGACGGCTTCGCCACTTACGGGCCCATCGCCGATCTCTCTTGCTACGCCGTCCGGTGGCATAAGGAGGGCTGCCGCAAATGCATTGGCCCGAGCCTCGATCGACCATTCAGTCTGAGGCCCACTTAGCAGGGACAAAGTCCCCTCACCTGTTTCGTCGTAGAGGATGTGACACAACTCGTGCGCAAGCAGCATCTGGCGCGCCCACGGCAGCTCGAAGCGAACAGAACGGGAATTGAGCCAGACGGCAGCTAATCCGGCATCGTTGCGAACAGAAAGACCATGTATATCGCCAGCAGAAAGCTCGAACTCGCGCGTCTCTACGTGGTGCTCTGCCAGGAAGGTGCGAAGATCGGGCGAGGGGCGGTCATGCCATCCATGATCCGCCCTGAACTCGCTCGCAAGTTCATAGCCAGCGATCCACGGCCGCTCTTGCGGTGGCCGGCACGGGGCGCGCTCAAGAGTGGAAGCTGCGCCGCGAAGTTGCGAAACAGCAGATTCGAGCTCGCGGAGATCCGTGAGCGTGAGCAGCGCGGCGTTGCCGCTCGCGGCCACAGCCACCTCATTCATGCGGAGGACGCCGCCGGACGGCGTGAAAGCACGGAAGTTAACGTCGAATCCGAACCAGCTACTATATTCGCTGGGTGATCCCCCGAGTGACTGAGCGTGTTCGCGTAGTTTACTTGCCCGGGCTGGATCGGCTCTGCCTCTTTGGAGCAGCGCCTCTGAGGCCGCAACGAGGGCGGTTCTTATCGTAGACGCGGCATCCTCGATGGGCACGAGCACATTGCCTCTCTGCTCAGTCCAGACAATGTCTGGTCGCGCCGAAGCATAGTTCCGATTGTCCCACGAGACCTCAGATCGATTCCAAACACGGCGCAATGCGACATTGGGCAACGCTACTCCAGCGATCGCGCGTAAGCAGTGTCGCGACCACCATAGGTGGCGTCTCTCTAACCTTGACTCGCTGACGTCCTCTCCTAGGCGAACCTGCTCCAAACTCCGTATCGCCCAATCGATCGCGTCCGCTGCCGAGTCAGTGGCGTAGGGGAAGCGCAACTCGTGGAACATCGCGGGCCACGCGTCGGCAAGCCACTCGGCGATTTCCAAGATCGACCAAAGGACGTAGGCGCGCTGTCGGTCATCGAAGGTGTGTACGTTCCGAGTCAGACAGTGTCCGCCCGCCCACAGTTCAAAAGTGCCGAAGCCCGCTTGATCAGAACAAGGATCGAAGCCGTACTCAGCCGCGTCATCAGGAGACGCAATGCCGAAACTGATGGCAAACGTGCGCGTAGAGCCGAAGAGCTGCTGCCAATCTAGCTGCATCCACAGTGCTCCGGTATCGCCTGCTGCTTGAGCAGCCGGCGGGCCGTTCGAAGGTCAACTCGCGTCTCCTCTCTCCACAGCTTGATCACTGCCGGCGGGATTTCGGATCCAGGTACGGGGTAGCCGTGCCAGGCCGATCCTTCTCGACGAGCCACGAAGACCGCCTCGCCGCACACCGCGTAAAGCTTCTTTCTTGCGCCGTCGGTCGGCCCAAAAACGGCCGTCTGTAGCAATTTGCTGGCGTGGTCCTCGCTCACGCACCGCTGGCAGATGCTTCCGTAGCCTTTCGGCCACTTGTGCTTCTTGCTCGGCTCGTATTGGCGCGGGGTCATTCGGCAGAGGTGCGGCGGACGCAGGCAGATCCGATGAGGAGAGCCGGCAGGAGGGAGCGGCCGTTCGGTCAGCGATAGTATAACGTTGAAGAGCGCGAGCCGTTCACGGTCGCGCTGTCGGGCACCGAGCCTGGCGCGGGTGTGGGGTCGGGAGCCTTGCCGTCAGATACGCCGCGACGCCTCGAAGACGAGGTGGTCGAACAGGCGCTGCTGCGTGCGATCGCTCGCCGTCGTCATCTCCGGGTGCCATTGCACCGCGACGAGCTCCGGGCGGCCCTCGAGCTCGACGGCTTCGATCACGCCGTCCGGG
>CAZPCC010000307.1:0-6123 GCA_964584905.1 uncultured Gemmatimonadaceae bacterium
CGACGGCCGCGGCCCCAAGGACATTCGGGAAATCTCGGTGGACGCCGGACTGCTGCCTCGAGCCCACGGCTCCGCTCTGTTCACACGCGGGCAGACGCAGGCGCTCGTCGTAGCCACGTTAGGTACGGCCAACGATGTGCAGCGGCTCGATTCGATCGATACGGCGGAGGAAGTGACCAAGTCGTTCATGCTGCATTACAACTTCCCGCCATTCTCGACGGGCGAAGTCCGTCCGATGCGCGGCACCAGCCGCCGCGAGATCGGCCATGGCAACCTGGCCGAGCGCGCGCTCGAGGCGGTGCTCCCCTCGTACGAGGAGTTCCCGTACACAATCCGCATCGTGTCCGACGTGCTGGAGAGCAACGGTTCTTCGTCGATGGCATCGATCTGCGGCGGTTCGCTGGCGCTCTACGACGCGGGGGTCCCGCTGCGTGCCCCGGTAGCCGGCGTGGCGATGGGACTGATCAAGGAAGGCGATCGTTATGCGATCCTTTCCGACATCCTCGGCTCCGAGGATCACCTCGGCGACATGGACTTCAAGGTGGCCGGCACGGCCGAGGGGATCACCTCGATCCAGATGGACATCAAGATCGAGGGACTCGATCTGAAGATCATGGAGGAGGCGCTGGCCCAGGCCCGTGAGGGACGCCTGCACATCCTCGGCGAGATGGAGAAGGCGCTGCCCGCACCGCGCCCCGAGATGTCACCTTACGCGCCGCGAATTCAGACGCTGCAGATCAGCCCCGAGAAGATCGGCGAGCTGATCGGGCCCAAGGGCAAGACCATCCGCGGCATTCAGGACGAGACGGGAGCCGAGATCTCGGTTGACGACAGCGGGATGGTGACAATTGCCGCGGTCGGGGGCGAGGCGATGGAGCGGGCACGGTCGATGATCAAGGCTCTCACCGTCGAGCCGGAGATCGGTGCCGTCTACGAAGGAACCGTGGTGAGCACCACCGCTTTCGGCGCATTCGTCGAGATAATGCCGGGCACCGAGGGACTGGTGCACATCTCCGAGCTCAAGCACGGTCGCACCGAGCGTACCGAGGATGTAGTCAAGAAGGGCGACCGGGTGAAGATCAAGCTGCTCGAGCGCGATGAGCGTGGCCGTCTTCGCTTGTCGATGAAGGCGCTGATTGCGCCGCCGGAAGGCGGAGCGCCAGCTTCTGACTCCGGCAGCTCTCGCGGCGGCAGTTCCCGCGGCGGCGGCAGCAGCGGTGATGCGCCACGCGAGCGCGAGGAGAGCGCCGCGGTGGCAAGCGGGCGTGGCGAAGAGGGTTCGGGCGACGCAGGCCGGCGGCCTCGTCGCGGGGGCGGAGGCCGCTCCCGGCGGTGACGGACGTGGCGCCGCGGTCCGACACCGGACTTCGCCGCACGCAACTGCCTAACGGACTGACCGTACTCTCGGAGCGCGTACCGGGAGTGCGGTCGGTGGCGTTCGGGGCCTGGGTGCGTGCGGCATCGATGCACGAATCCCCCTCGAAGATGGGCGTTTCGCACCTCCTCGAGCACATGGTGTTCAAGGGAACGGAGCGCCGCAGCGCGCGCGACATCGCCATTTCGCTGGAGGCGCTTGGCGGATCGCTCGATGCCTACACCGCGCGCGAGCACACGTCGTACCAGGCACGGGTTCTGGATGAGCACCTCGAGATGGCGGCGGACGTGGTCGGCGATCTCGTGTTTCGCCCGCTGCTGCGAGATGCCGACCTGAGGCTCGAGCGCAAGGTAGTGCTCGAGGAGATCAGCATGGTCGAGGACACGCCTGACGACCTGGTGTTCGAGCTCCATAACGAGGCAATGTGGGGCGTGCATCCGTACGGCTACTCGATACTCGGCACGCGAGAGACGGTCGGCGGGCTTGGCGTGAGCGATCTGCGGGCGTTGCACGAGCGCGCCTATCATCCCCCACACCTCGTCGTAGCCGCCGCGGGCAACGTGGACCACGACCAACTGGTGGAGATTCTGGCCGGAACCGGCTGGGCGGACGTTCCGGCCGGCGACGCCCCCCTGCTCGGCGAGCCGCAGCCGGCGCCATCGGCGCCCGGCCACCGGCACGTCGGCAAGGATACTGCCCAGACCCATATCGTATTCGGCGCTCCGACCATGCCGATTGGCGACCCTCGTCGTTATGCACTGCTTCTTGCCAGCACGGTGCTGGGCGGCGGCATGAGCTCGCGGCTGTTCCAGCGTGTTCGCGAGGAGCTCGGGCTCGCTTACGCCGTGTATACCTATCAATCGTTCCAGCGACAGAGCGGCATGCACGGCGTCTACGTCGGCACCGGACCGGAGACCGCCGCGGCCGCCACCGAGGCCATTACACAGGAGCTGTCGCGGATCAGCGCCGACGGAGTAACCACCGAGGAGCTTCAGGCGGGGAAGGGCCAGCTCAAGGGACAGCTCACGCTGTCGATGGAAAGCGTGACGAACCGGATGTACCGCGCCGCATCGGCCGAACTCTACGATGAGCCGTATCGCTCGCTGGATGAGATCCTCGCCCTGATCGACGCGATCACCGAGGATGACGTGCGGGCTGTGTCGCGCGCGTTTCTCGATCCGGCGGTGCAGACGGTGTTGAGCCTGGGGCCCGAGTAGCGGAGCGGATCGCGATCTTGCCACGACCTCCGCGCTAAAAATTGCGGAGCTGTGAAGGCAGCAATCCTTGACCACCACTTGAAAGTCGGAAGTTTCCTGTTTCCTGTTTCCTGTTTCCTGTTTCCTGTTTCCTGATCCCTGTTTCCTGATCCCTGATCCCTGATCCCTGTTTCCCGGTCCAAGTCTCCCACCATTCACAACCCTTTCGATGAAGATCGGCGTTCCGAAGGAAATAAAGACCAACGAGAATCGCATCGCGCTCGTGCCGGCCGGCGCCGAAGCGCTGGTCGAGAGCGGTCATTCCGTATACGTGGAGCAGGGGGCGGGCGAGGGCAGCGGCTTCCCCGATGAGCTCTACATGCAGGCAGGGGCAACGATTCTGCCTGACGCGGATGCGGTGTGGGGAGAAGCGGACATGATCATGAAGGTGAAGGAGCCTATCAAGTCCGAGTGGAAGCGCATGCGGAAGGGGCAGACGATCTTCACCTATTTTCATTTTGCGGCGGATGAGGAACTGACCCAGGCGCACATCAGGAGCGGCGCTACCTGCATTGCCTACGAGACGGTCGAGCTTCCGACGCGCGAGCTGCCTCTGCTGACGCCAATGAGCGAGGTCGCCGGCCGCATGGCAGTTCAGCAGGGCGCCAAGTACCTGGAGAAGCTGCACGGCGGGCGCGGAGTACTGTTAGGTGGCGTACCTGGTGTGGAGCCGGGCCGGGTCGTCATCCTCGGCGGCGGCGTCGTCGGCACCAATGCCGCGAAGATGGCCGCCGGCCTTGGTGCATCCGTGGTCATAATCGATTTGTCGCTCGAGCGGCTTCGCTACCTGTCGGACGTGATGCCGGCCAACGTCACGCTCATCCATTCCAACCGGCACGCGATCCTGGAGCACATCTCGACCGCCGACCTCGTCATCGGCGGGGTGCTCATAGCGGGAGCCAAGGCGCCGCGGCTGATTCGGCGCGGCGATCTCGCGCGGATGCAGAACGGTTCGGTGATCGTGGACGTCGCCATCGATCAAGGTGGCTGCGTCGAGACGATCAAGGCCACGACGCACGAGAATCCCGTGTATACCATCGACGGCGTCATCCACTACGGCGTGGCCAACATGCCTGGAGGCGTCCCACGCACTTCGACGCTGGCGCTCACCAACGCGACTCTCCCGTACGCGCTCCAGCTCGCCAACAAGGGATGGAAGCGCGCGCTTCGCGAGAACGCGGCGCTCATGAAGGGTCTGAACATCGTGGACGGCGTGGTGACTTACGCCGCGGTAGCCGAGGCGTTCGGACTGTCGTCTGAGCCGGCGGAGAAGTTCTTGTCGTAATCGGAAGATAGGGTGAATTACGAGATGCGAATTGCGAACTGCAAATTGCGAGTGCGAGCGGTGTTGCAGTGAGTAGTCGCGTTCTCGCATCTGGCATCCCGCATGTCGCACCCTCTGTGCGGCCGCGGCGCTCGGCCTCACTCCCTCTGATTCTTTGTTACCACAAGATCGAGCGCCGGCACGAGTTGGGCGTCACGCGCCTATCGCCGCGACGGTTCGCCAGGCAGGTGGAAGGGCTGGCGCTGGCTGGTTGGCGGGCGATCGGAGCTGACGAGCTCATCGCATGCGCGCGCGGAGAGCGGGCGGCCGCGCCGCGCGACTTCGTGATCACCTTCGATGATGCCTATCGCGGACTTCGTGAGCACGCCTTTCCGGTACTCGAGGCGCTCGGCTGGCCGTCCATCTGCTTCGCCATCACCGGGTATGCCGGACGATTGAATCGCTGGGATGTGGCATACGGCGGACGGAGGTTTGCCCATCTGAGCTGGCGCGACATGCGACGGTGGGAAGCGCGGGGCGTGACCTTTGGCTCGCACACGGCTCGTCATCCGCGGCTGACGTGGCTCGACGACGCTTCGGTGCGCCGCGAGCTCGAGGAGTCGCGCTCCGCGCTCGACGCCGGCTGCGACCGCGCGGCGCCATTGCTCAGCTACCCGTTCGGAGCCGCCGGTCCTCGCGAGGCTCGCGCGGCCGAGGCGGCGGGCTACGAGGGTGGGCTCGTGCTCGCCTCGCGCCGGCGCTGGAATCCGTTCGCTATCCCGCGGCTGCCGGTCTATGCGTGGTCGCCTCCGTCGCCGGGCACCGGCGGGACCGCCCCGCTGGAGTGGATCGCTGCGCACGCGGCGAACAGGTGCTCGGTGGGCACGACCCTGCTGCGGGGTCTGTCTAGCGGAAGTACTTCACGATGACCGGCATCAGCGCCGGCTGTTTCACCATCGCATGGGCGAAAATGCGGCCTAACGTGCGCTTGCGTTCGGGGATGCGGCTGACGGTGCGGGCCAGCCCGTCGAAAAAGGCATCCGGCAGCTTGTTCAGCGCCTCCTTCACCCGATAGAACCGGACATGATCGTCGCCGAGCAGCGCCATCCAGTCATCGTGGTATCGCTGCAGTCGCGCAGCGGATGTATCGCCCGTGCGTAGTGCCGAGGCAACCGTATGGGCGGCGAGCCGGGCCGCCTTCATCGCGTTGACGATACCGCCACCTGACAGTGGATTGATCATGTGCGCCGCATCGCCACAGAGCAGCACGCCATCGGTGACCGTGCGTCGCACGGTCGTATGCACGATCACGCCACCGACCGTGTACCCGGTGCACGTTCCGCGTGGATGGAATCGCTCCAGATAGGCATCGAGGTAGGCGCGTGCTGGACGGCGATCTCCATGGAGGGCGACGATGCCAAGTCCGACGTTGGCGACGCCGACTCCCTTGGGAAAGACCCACGCATAACCGCCGGGAGCGATCCGTTCCCCGAAGTGCAGATAGATGGCATCGGGATCGAAGTCGATCCCGGACACCACGTACTGGGCGCAGCTCTCCATGTCACGCGCCGGAACTCGGGTATCGAGGCCCACCCAGCGTCCGAGCATGCCTTCTACGCCATCGGCGCCGATCAGCACCCGCGTTTCCACTGTCTGCGGACCGCCCGGACCCTCGATCGCCACTCGCCAGGCATGTCCCGCCGCCGCCGTGCATAGCCGCTCGGCCCCGGTCGCCTCGGTACCGGTGCGGATCACAGCGCCCTCGGCGCCGGCCTGCGCGGCCAGCACGGACTCGAACCGCGTGCGGTCGAGCACGTACCCCACATCGCCCTCGGCCACGCGAACCTCGCTGCCGTCCGGCGCGCGGAAGATCACTCTCGTTATGCGACGGCTGATGAAGTCTCCCGCCGCCGGGTCCACGAACTCGGCGAGTCCGGCGCCACCCACCCCTTCGCCGCATCGGACCGGCGCGCCAATGGCCCTGTCGCGCTCCACCAGGAGCACGTCCAGCCCGGGATCTAGCCGGCGCAACTCGCGGGCGGCAATCAGCCCGGCGGGGCCGCCGCCCACGATCAGGACGTCGACGCGTACAGGGCTCATTCTACCGGGAATCGGGGATGGGGCAACGGGCAACGGGTCTTCCCCGTCGGTTGCCCCTTACCCCAAACCCCATTACGCGCGCCCAACGCCCCCGCCCCCCCCCCCCACCGCGCGCGTGCATTATTAAA
>CAZPCC010000308.1:0-1685 GCA_964584905.1 uncultured Gemmatimonadaceae bacterium
GGCTGGCGCGAGACCGATCTGCTCGCCTTGATCCCCGCTGCCGCCCGCGTGCTCTGCCCCGACCAGCCGATTCCTGAACTGAACGACCTGCGCCTGGCCGTGCTGCGTCGCAGCTTCCGCGCGCATCTGGCCCGCCGGGGCGCCTTGGAACAGCTCGACTTTTTCCACGTCCAGATGCGTCAGGCTGTCGAGCAACGCGTGCTGAGCGATCGGGAACAGACGCCGGCCCTGCACCTCGCCATCGCCGATCACCTGGAATCGCTGTCGACCGGCGACCCGCTCCGCGACAGCGAACTGATGTTCCACTTAATCGCCGCCGACGATCCCGCGCGCGCCGCTCGCGTCTATGCCGACCTGCCCAAACCATCTCCGGGTCTCACTGCCGCGACTCAAGCATTGGCGCAGCATGTCGTGCTGGGGGCAATAAATCAGCCGAACGCCAAGGCTGCCTGGGTCACAACGCTCCTCACTCAACCCGATCTCACCGGCCGGCAGGTGGCGAACCTCGGCGATCGGTTCAATTTTGATCTGTACGACGCGCTCGCCAATACGGCGGACCTGGCGACCCGCCAGTCGCTTCTGCAGGCTGCCCGGATTGCGCTACAGCAGCTGGCAGAGTCCGACCCGGCCAACGCCGCGTGGCAGCGCGACCTGTCGGTTTCCTATTGGCGCGTCGCCAACGTGCTCGAACAACTCGACTCGCCGGAAGCGCTGGAGTATTGGCGGCGGGCTCACGACACGCTGACCGAGATGATGTCGGCGGGTTGGTTTGTTTCGGAGAATGATCGTTCGTTCCTGGAGCGGCTCCGGATCAAGATTCGGGGCTGAGCCGCGATGTTGTCGAGGATGAAGACGGTCTACGTCATGCCCGTCTGGATTGCCGTTAAGCACGTGGCCAGGAATGTTCGCACTTCACCAATTCAGCCGCATCGCGCTGGCTCGTGGAACAGCTTGTCGTTGCGAGCGCTTTCGGAATTGCCACCTCGTTTAACCGCGAGCCGGAGGAGACTGCTGGAGAGTAGGCGAGGTGGTGCGAGCCGACGTGGTCCAGCAGTCTCCGCAGGCGTGTGCGGGCAGCGAGGCGGCCCCGCTGCGCCGCGGAAACGTCGCGGTCGGGGTGCCAACCGCTACGGCGCCGCAGTCGACGCAGGGAGTGACCGAACGGGGCTCGCGCGGGGCGGCGTCCTTGCCCGCGCACGCCTACGGAGACTGCTGGGATGCCGCTGTCGCAGCACACCGCCGGCTCTGCCAGCAGTCTCCTCCGGCTCGCGGTTAAACGAGCGAGACCGTCGATCAACTCGACGTTGTTACACGTCCCTGATTGGTAGGCGTGTATCCCCGCTCACGGTCGACTTCCACGATCATTCGTCAATGAACGCCAGACGGAACCGGACCTGATCGTGTCGTCCGTCAATCTCCTGGAACAACTCCGTGACACGCTCGGTGTGCGGCACGACTGAAGCCGGAACTGTCCGGTGCGATCGCAGTATTTATGGTAAGCTGAAACGAACTCAAACGCTGACACGGCAATGGAGCAACCGCTCATGAATGACAATACGATCCTGCGGACGAAGGTTCCGGCGCGTCGCCTGCAGCGAGCTGAAAAGATACTGCGGAAACTGGGCCTCACACCGACCGACGCGGTGAACATGTTGCTGGCTCAAATCGAGATTCGCCAGGGGTTG